>JAKRSE010000429.1 GCA_022402505.1 Fimbriimonadaceae bacterium
CGAGATCGGCCTTTCTGGCGTCGCTGATCCTGCCTTCGATCGCCCGGCGGACGTCTTCCGGATTCGATTCGGCATCCAGCGCCGAGACCTGGGCGTAGATCGCGACCATCTTTTCATCCGAAGGATTGAACTCCTCATTGATCTCCTTCTCGACCTTGGTCGCCAGCCGGGTCTGGTAGCGTTGGCGGACCTTGGCGACGACGGTCTGGACCTCGCCGCCGACATTGACCTCGATGGGTACGTCGGTGAGGATCGTGATGCCGTTCAGCACTCGGCTGGCGGAGAATTGGGCGATCGGTCGGCCGTCCAGGGTGGTCTGCAGGTCGAGCTCCAGACGTCGGCGGAGTTCGCCCTCTTCGGCCAGCGCTTGGCGGATGTCGGCTTCGGTCCAGACGATCGGGCTCGCCGGGTTCTCGGGGGTCACGGTGTCGTTCATCCGCTCGACCAGGAGCCCGAGGCCCTTGCCGTCCCCGTCCAGCGACTGCAAAAGCTCGCGCATGGGGATCCGCTTCAGATTGGATGCGCTGGTCGTATCCACCCCGCCGAACCCGCCTCGACTGCCTTCCTCGCTTTCGCTGACTTCGCCGAGCTGGGCCACCCGGTTGGCGACGATGACCCGGTATCCCTGGCCCGGAGTGACCGCGAGAATCGTGATCTCGCCGGGGCGCATCGGCTTGACCTCGTAGCCGCGCAGGTTCCACCAGGTCCAGGCCTGCAGGCCGCCGAAGACGAGGGCCATCGCCGCAACTGCGGGCAGGATGAACTTCAACGTGCCCCGGTACTGCCTGATCATGCCGATTCCCATCCAGTCAAACCCATTTCTCGTCTCCTTTCGTTCCCCGACTCCGCTCAGACCAGGAGCATCGCCCGCCGGACCTCGTCCATGGTTTCGGAAGCCACGGCCCTGGCCCGCGACGCCCCGTCCTGCAGGATCGCCTCGATCCTCTCGTCGGTCAGTTCGGCCCGACGCTCGCGGAACGGTCGGAGATGGGCGTTCAGCGCTTCGGTCAGCTCCTTCTTGTTCTGCATGCAGCCGCGAATCCCGTCCCGGTCTTCCTGCCATTGGTTCTGCCAATCGGGCGAATAGATCCGGAGCATCTGGCAGACGGCGCAGCCTTCCGGGATTCCCGGGTCCGTCTTCCTCATTTTGGAGGGAGTCGTGAAGGCGCTCTTGATCCGGGCCGCAGTCTCCTCGTCGCTTTCGGCCAGGTAGATGCAGTTGTCGTAGCTCTTGGACATCTTGCGAAGCCGGCCTTCCGCGTCGGCGTCGAGGCCCGGAACCTTGGCCCGGCTCTCGTCTTCGGGGATGATCGAAGCGAACTCGGGGAAGACCTCGCCGTAGCGGCTGTTGAAGGTGCGGGCGATCTCGCGTCCCAACTCCAGATGCGGGGCCTGGTCGCGGCCCACCGGGACGCCGTAGGGACGGTAGAGCAGGATGTCCGCCGCCTGGAGCACCGGGTATCCGAGCAGTCCGTAGGTGGCCCGCTCGGCCCCGCCGATGTCCTGGACCATGTCCTTGTAGGTGGGATTCCGCTCCAGCTTGCCGATGCCGGTCATCATGCCGAACAGAAGGGTCAGCTCGGCGTGCTCTTTCACGTCGCTCTGTCGGAAGACGACGGTCCGCTCGGGGTCGAGGCCGGCGGCAACGAAGTCCTTGGCGATTTCGCGGGAGGTGGCGGCCAGGTTGCGGCCCGGTTCGGCGGTGGTCAGGACGTGCCAGTCGGCGACCATGGCGAAGACCTGATGGCCCTGGTCCTGGAGGTCCACCCAGTTTCGCAGGGCGCCTTCATAGTTCCCGATGTGCAGCCGACCGTCTCCGGTGGCCCGCATCCCGCTCAAAAGCCGCTTCGCGCCGCTCATGAATCGACTGGAAGTCTGGCCGTTTCCGGGCTCTGACGGTTGGGACTGAACCGCAGTCTGGGCCAAACTGGAGGGATGTTGGCGACTGCGGCAGCCGTGCTCTGCGGCCTGGACGTCCTGATCCGCGACGAATTCCGCCCCCTCCGGGGCCTCCGGATCGGCCTGATCACGAACCACACGGGGCGGGCCCGCGACGGCAGGCACATCGTCGACATCCTGACCGAGGCGCCCGGGGTCCAGGTGAAGGCCCTTTTCGCCCCCGAGCACGGCATCAGGGGCGAGAAGGATGAGGCGATCGCCGACGAGAAGGACGCCCGCACGGGCCTGCCGATCTACTCGCTCTACAACCTGAAGGAGCAGGGCGAAGCCCGCTACCGGCCGAATCCCGAGCAGCTGAAGGGCTTGGACGCCCTGGTCTTCGACATCCAGGACATCGGCGCGCGGTTTTACACCTACACCTCCACGATGGGCTTCTGCATGGAGGCGGCGGCGGCTCAGGGGCTGAAATTCTTCGTTCTGGATCGCCCGAATCCGATCACCGGTCTGAATCCCGAGGGCCCGGTCAGCCAGCCGGAGTTCCGGGGCCATACCGCCTTCCACCCGATCCCCGTCCGCCACGCGATGACCGCCGGCGAGCTGGCGATGATGTACCGGGATCAACTGAAGCTCGACCTTGACCTCACCGTTGTCTGGGCCGAAGGCTGGAAGCGGAGCATGTGGTGGGACGAGACCGGCCTGGCCTGGATCGACCCGTCGCCGAACATGCGGAGCCTCCACGCCGCGACCCTCTACACGGGAATCTGCCTGCTGGAGGCGAGCAACATCAGCGTCGGGCGGGGAACAGATACGCCATTCGAGCGGTTCGGAGCGCCCTATATCGACGGAGTCCGTCTGGCGGCGGAGCTGAATGCGGCCCGGATTCCGGGTGTCCGCTTCTACCCGGTCCGGTTCACCCCGGACGCCTCGAGATTCGCGAACCAGGAGTGCGGCGGGGTGTACGTGGTGGTCACGGATCGCAATCGACTTCGGCCGGTTCGGATGGGCCTGGTCATCGCTCAGACCCTGCATCGGATGTATCCGGAATGGGAGGAAGACCGCCTGGTTCGGCTGCTGCAGAACCGTCCGGCAGCCGAGTCCATCCTGCGGCCGGCCGGCGCTCGGGACCCCAGGGAGTGGTCGGCGGGGATGTCCGAGTTTCGGAAGCTGCGCGAACGGTTCCTCCACGCCGGCTACCGGTGAGGACCCGCTTCGCTCCTTCGCCGACCGGCCTGCTGCACCTCGGTCATGCCTGGTCGGCGATCTTCGCCATGAACCATGGCGACGAGTGTCTGTTGCGGCTGGAAGACCTGGACCGCGCCCGGTGTCGGCCCGAGTACGAAGAGGCTCTGATCGAGGACCTCCGCTGGATCGGCTTCGAGTGGAGCGGCCAGGTGGTCCGCCAGTCGGAGAGGTCGGCCGCCTACGCCGCGGCCCTGGACCGCCTGCGGGAAGACGGGCTCGCCTATCCCTGCTTCTGCAGCCGTCGGGAGATCGCCGAGGAGATCGCCCGGTCGGCCTCGGCTCCCCAGGGGCCGGACGGCCCGCTGTATCCCGGCACCTGTCGCGGGCGCGATCCGTCAGACTCGCGTGACCGCATCGCGTCTGGGGAGCCCCATGTCTGGCGGCTCGACATGACCCAGGCGGCTCGACGTCACTCGGGCCTGAGCCTGGTCGAGTCCGGAGAGGTGGAGCCCGCTCGGCCGGAAGTCTTCGGCGATGTGGTCTTGGCCCGTCGGGATGCCGAGGCGGCCTACCACCTGGCGGTCGTGGTGGATGACGCCTGGCAGGAGATCGGGCTCGTCACCCGAGGCGGAGACCTGCGCCGCGCCGCCCACCTCCACCGCCTGCTGATCGCCGCGCTGGATCTGCCGGTCCCCGAATGGCGGCATCACGCCTTGGTCGGCGATGAGTCGGGTCGCCGGCTGGCCAAGCGGGACGGAGCGCGGTCTCTGGAGTCTCTGCGCCGGCAGGGCCTGAGCCCCACGGAATGTCTGGAACTTGCGGAGCGGCTGCTGATCCAGAATGACGAGAGCTAGCGCACCGATAGTCGGGCAACTGAGGCTGAAAGCCTCTGCCGGTAAAATCCTTCCAAAACCGTATACTTTCTTCTACAAAGATGACCTTTTCTTCACCATTTCTTTCTTGATCGAGCTGCGGCAATAATCCGGCCATCTGGGGTCTCAGAGGTTCAACGGCGAGCTTCTGACGATCCCGAGGACTTGCTCAATGAATGCAGAGTTGCTGGCTCGCCTGCAGTTTGCCTTTACAACCGCGTTCCACTTCATCTTCCCCCCGATCACGATTGGATTGGGGCTGCTGTTGGTGATCATGGAAGGGATGTATCTGAAGACTGGCAACGAGCTTTATCATCGGATGACCCGGTTCTGGGTTCTCGTCTTCGGCATCAACTTCGGGGTCGGCGTCGCCACCGGCATCGTCCTGGAGTTCGAGTTCGGCACCAACTGGTCCGGCTACTCCCGAATGGTGGGGGACGTCTTCGGAAGCGCCCTGGCCGCGGAAGGGGTCTTCGCCTTCTTCCTGGAATCCGGCTTCTTGGGGATCCTGGTCTTCGGCTGGAACAAGGTGAGCAAGCTCACCCACTTCATCGCGACGATCATGGTCTTCATCGGCTCGATGTTCAGCGCGATCTGGATCATCGTCGCCAACAGCTTCATGCAGACCCCGGCCGGCTATCGGCTGGAGGGAACCGGAGACGAGGCGCGGGTTCGTCTGACGAATTTCTGGGAGATGGTCTTCAACCCTTCGACCATCGACCGCCTCTCGCACACTCTGGTCGCCTCGTTCATCACCGGCGCGGCTCTTGTGGCGAGCGTGGGAGCCTACTACCTTCTCAAGCAGAAGCACGAA
>JAKRSE010000430.1 GCA_022402505.1 Fimbriimonadaceae bacterium
AGGGATCGACGAAGAAGGGAGAGACCTCGGCCCTCACCGCCTCACCGCCGACGAGGCCGATCAGCAGGCCGCCGCCCAGCAGAATCACGCTCTTGCCCGTCAGCATCTCGCGGGCGATGATGCCGAGGCTGCCTTCGCCCCGGCGGGCCAGGAGCAGGCCGACCAGGATTCCCGGAATCTCCAGCACGACGGCCAGGGCGTAGACGATGCCTTCGAATGGGACACCCTGAGCTTCCAGCAGGGTGACGGCATAGGTGAAGGTGACGATGGAGACCGAGCCGTAATGGGCGGCCAGGGCCCCGGCCTGGGTGGCGTCGAACTTCAGAAGCCGGGTCAGGACGAAGAAGGCGAGAAAGGGGATCGTCGCTCCCACCGCCAGGGCCGGCACCAGGGCACGGACCAGGCCTTCGGCTCCGGCGGCATGCAGCTCGAAGCCGCCTTTGAGCCCGATCGCCAGGAGCAGATAGGCCGAGGCGACCTGCATGGCGGACTGGGGAAGGGTCAGATCCGACCGCACCGCCTTGGCCAAAGCCCCGAGCAGGAACGCCAGGATCGGGGCGCTGATCAGTGCGGTCATGCCGGCCGAAGTTTAGCCGATGTCACCGGAGCCGGCCCGATGAGGGCGTCCGGTCGTTCGCGCCCGGAGCATGGGCCGAGCCTGGAGTCGGTCTCCAGTCTCCTGCCGACCGGGGGCTCGGCTTTCGGGGGTGCGCAGACGGGACCGTCACTTGGACCTGGCCTGCGCCGGATTGTGGCCTTTCCGCCTGCAGCCGGGACGGAGGTCCGACGAGAGGCATCAGGCCGTCAAGAAGCGTGAAACATCCCTAGGCGCCTGTTCACACTTTCATGAATCCGAGCCGGTGGAGGCTCTATCTGGTCTCGGCGAGGGCCGATCATGGGGTGCCCCGACCTGACGGACGTCTCCAGTCTCATGCCGAAAGCCGGAGCGGCTGATCGGCCGCAGGTCGGGAAGCAGGGAGTTCGGCCTTCGGACGTGCGCAGGAGGCACCGTCCCCTGAACCTGGCCTGCGACGGATCGGGGCCTTTCCGCTTCGAGCCGGCCCCGCGGTCCGTCGACAGGCCAGGGCACCCACTGTCAGGCGGGCAGGAGTGACTTGGGAGTGTGAAGCATCCCTAGGAGCCTGCTCGCCGGCTCCGAACGACGTAGGCGATTCCCAGTACGAAGAACGTCACCGCGACCCCATAGAGCGCGGGCATCTGCCCGAGGATACCGCCCAGGACGATGAGTCCGGAAGCTGCGAAGAAGAGGCCGCCCGACACTGCGGCGAGTTGCTGAGACGGAAGCTGCTTCATGGTGGTCCAGCCGTAAAGGAGTGACCACCGCCCTCTTCGCCGGGTTGCGGGGACCCGGGCACGTCAGGGTCCGGATCTCCAAAGTAGGTGGGCACGACGAGATTGATCGCCATCTGACCGCCGAGCATTCCGACCGCCGCCCCGAGGGTGACCCAGGCGGGGGCGGAGACGGCGCCTGCCAGCCCGACGGCAGCTCCGCCCAACAGGGTCAAGACCCAGTAGGGGAGCCCGCGCTTCCAGGCTGTCCGGCGATGTCGGTCCTCCACGGCCGTGTGGTAGAGGGCGTGCAGGGCGAGCTGAACCAGCATGATCCCGACCCACAGCAGGGCCGCCTTCTCCGGCTTGAAGGCGTGGAATGGACCTTCCTGCAGACCCTTCTTGACGGCGACGGCCATCAAGAGGATGCCGAAATGGAGGGCGAGGTGGGAGTAGATCCACCCTTGAATCCGTCGGACATCGCCGGCCGATCGGGCGTGGCGGGCTTGGGAACCCTGGACCCCTTCGAAGTAGAGCCACCAGATGCCAAAGGCGGCCAGGAGAGCCATCAGGCCGAGCGCCCAAGGGAAGTCACCTCCCGGCCTGGCCTGGAGTCCGGCAACGGCGGCCACGATGGATTCTCCCAGCATGATGATGGTGAAGAGTCCGAATCGCTCCGGCACGTGGTGCGGGTTCGGCGGATGCTGGATGTGCAGCTTCCGCACCGATCGGCGGAGCGGCACCAAGAGGTCGTGGATGATCAGCGCCGTCCAAAGGACGTACTTCCAGGGTGCCGGCACAAAGAGAGTGAGCGGCCAGATGACGACGGAGGGGAGGAAGGCGAGGGCGTAGGTCCGGCCCAGCGGGGCTGCCTCGCAGGACATCCGTGCCGCCAGGGCGTATTGGGTCACCAGAAGCGCCCGCATTCCCGCGATCGACAGGGCAAAGAGGTCTGAGTCGCCCTCGAAGGCGGAACCGACCGTGACGGCGGCCGCCGGGATCAGGGCGATCAGGACGAACCCCTGAAGGCGGTGCATGAGGTCGTCGGTGTCAAACCGGGCCAGGTAGAAGGTATTGCCGACCCAGACCCACCAGACAACGACGAAGAGCAGGCCCGCCTTGGCCGCTCCGGGCCAGGTGTAGTCGGAGGCCAGAACGGTCGCCAGCTGGGCGACGACTGCCACGAAGGCGAGGTCGACGAACAGCTCCAGCCAGGTGGCATGGCGCTCGACGGCTTCATGCGGCCCTCTGAGCCTGGGGGGCCGGATCAGGTCTCGCCGAAGCTTCAGCCGCATGGTGCGATGAGCCTACTCCACCGTCACGGATTTTGCCAGGTTCCGCGGCTGGTCGATTTCGCAGCCGAGGTGGCGGGCCATGTGGTAGGCGAGCATCTGCATGGGGATGGCGCTGAGGATGGCGTTGAGGTGGACCGAGCGGGTCGCGGGGATCTTCAGGACGTGTTCGGCCACTCCATCCAGCGAGGAATCGTCGTCGGTGGTGATGGCGAGGATCGTGCCGCCGCGAGCCTGGACCTCCTTGATGTTGCTCACAACCTTCTCACGGACGCGGGGGTCGGTGGAGCCGAAGACGGCGAGGACGCCGGGTTCGATCAGGGCGAGCGGGCCGTGCTTCATCTCGCCGGCGGGGCACTCCTGGGTGGCGATGTAGGCGATCTCCTTGAGCTTGAGGGCGCCCTCCAGCCCGACGGAGGCGTCGGCATTGCGGCCGAGGAAGAAGACGAGCTTGGTGTCGATCAGGCTCTTGGCGAGGGCGGAGATGTCGTCGTCCAGCTCCAGCACCGTCTGGGCCCGGTCGCCCATCAGGCGAAGCTCTTCGGCCATCCGGTTCAGATCGACTCCCGGCATCTCGCGGACCCGGGCGATGTGGAGGGCGAGGAGCATCAGGACGATGGTCTGGGCGGTGTAGGCCTTGGTGCTGGCGACGGAGATCTCCGGGCCGGCCTGGGTGTAGATGACCCGGTCGCATTCCCGCGCGATGCTGGAGCCGACGACGTTGACGATTCCGAGGGTTCGGATGCGATTCCTCTGGCAGAGTCGGAGGGCGGCCAGCGAATCGGCGGTCTCGCCGGACTGGCTGATGAAGATGGCCAGGCTCCGGGGCGACAGGAGCGGATCGGAGTAGCGGAATTCGGAACTGTAGAAGCAGTCGGTGGGGAGCCTCAACAGATCTTCAAAAAATCTCTTGCCCATGAGGCCGGCATGGAAGGCGGTGCCGCAGGCGATGATGTTGACCCGGTCGATCTCCTGCCAGACCGAGTCGCTGAACGCGCCTTCGATCTTGACCCGCAGATCGTCGCCGATCCGGCCCGCCAGACAGCGGTGGATCACGTCCGGCTGCTCGTGGATCTCCTTGATCATGAAGTGCTCGTAGCCGCCTTTCTCGGCCGCTTCGACATCCCAGTCGATCAGGGTCTCCTCGTACTCCTTGGGGTGGCCGTTGAAGTCGGTGACCCGGAATTCGTCTCGCGTGAGGCTGACGATCCGGTCGTTCTCCAAAATGACGACCCGGCGGGTGTAGGGAAGCAGGGCGGGGATGTCGCTGGCGACCATGTTTTCGCCCTCACCCAAGCCTGCGACCAGGGGGCTGGCGGATCGGGCGGCGACCAGGCGGCCGGGCTCTTCCGTGCTGATGGCGACGAAGGCGAAGGCGCCGCGAAGCCGCTTGATGGCGGCCTGCATCGCCTGTTCCAGGATGCGGCCGTCACGATACTCTTCGCCGAGCACGTGGGCGGCGACTTCGGTGTCGGTCTCGCTCTGGAAGGTGTGTCCCCGGCGGATCAGCTCTTCCTTCAGCTCCAGATAGTTCTCGATGATGCCGTTGTGAAGCAGGGCGATCCGGCCGGATTGATCGTAGTGGGGGTGGGCGTTCCGGTCGGTGGGGGCTCCGTGGGTGGCCCATCGGCTGTGGGCGATGGCGGTGCTCGCCTCGGGCTTCTCCTCGTCCATCAGGCTCCGGAGGGCGTTCAGCCTTCCGGCCCGCTTCAGCAGTCCGAGGCCCGTCGGGGTTTGGAAGGCGACTCCGGCGCTGTCGTAACCTCGGTATTCGAGCCGCTTGAGCTGGTCATAGACGACTTCGGCCGCATTTTTGGGCCCCGCATAGCCGGCGATTCCACACACGGGGGTGAGTCTGACATAAGCCGCCGGGGCCTGGAAGACCATAATCCGGAGAGGGATGAAGATCGGGGCGATGGCGCGGCTGCTTCGGCCGAAGCAGTGGACCAAGAATCTGCTGGCCTTGGCGGCGCTGATCTTCACGGGCCGCTTTCTGGAGTGGCCTGCGGTCGCCCAGGCGGCGGCGGTGTTCGCATCGCTGTCCCTGGCCTCCTCGGCGACCTATGCGCTCAACGATCTCCTGGACGCCGAGCGGGATCGGAACCATCCGAAGAAGCGGTTTCGGCCGGTGGCTTCGGGCGAGGTTTCTCGGCATCAGGCGGCGGGCCTGAGCCTGATCTGTGCGGCGGGAGGCCTTGGGATC
>JAKRSE010000431.1 GCA_022402505.1 Fimbriimonadaceae bacterium
AGAAGCCCTTGAGAAGAAAGATCGAGAACCCCGCCGCCGCACCCGGAAGAACGAGGGCCGCGAACGTGTTCAGGAGGCCGAAATCCTTCAGCAGGAGAAAGGCGGGGATCATCGCGACCTCCGCCGGGAAGGCCATCGTCGCCAGCAGAATCAGCAGGAGCCGCGACATCCAGGGCCCCGGATGGCGGCTGATGGCATAGGCGCAGAGCGGGTTGACGATCAACTGGACCGCCACCGCCAACAGGCAGAAGATCAGCGTGTTCCAGAGCGCCCGGCCGTTCAGGGCGATGAAGTCCAGGATGTAGGCGAAGTTCTGCCCGGCGAATTCCCGGGTGAGGCCGGATCGGTTCTCGGCCAGAAAGGCGTTCTCCCAGGCCGTCCACGGCCACGGCCGGCCGGTGAGCTGCACCCACTGTTCATCCGGGAGCAGACGACCCCGGAACCGTTCCGGCACCCCCTCGGCCCGGAACTCGGCGTACCACGGGTGGTCCTCCGGCATCGCCGCCTGCTCGAAGGCGGACGCATCGCCGCGGATCGCCGGCGGGAGCTCTCCGATCCGCCCCGAGGTCCGAGCCTTCAGCCAGGCGATCCACAGGGCCCGCCGTGTGAGCGGGATCCGAAACTCAGCCGGAAGGGTCTGCTTGAACTCCGACCAGTCGTCCCACTTGCGGCCGGGCTTGGGATTCCAGCCGATCCGGTCGAAAAGCTCCGGCGGCGGGCTGACCTGGGCGAAGGCCTGGCTGATTTCGGCATAGGCCGCATTGACATCGCCGATGGTCGCGTATCGTGTCCTCAGCCAGGCCTGATAGCGCACGTTGAGCCGACCCGTCACCTGCCCCGGCCCATTGCGAAAGCCGGCCGTCCACTCATCCGTCGGCAGGTTCTCCAGGAAGCGGCCGAAGTCCCGCGCCTCTTCCGCCGAGATGGACGCCGGACCCTCGGCCAGGACCGCGATCCGGTTCTCATCAGCCGAGGACTTGGCGCTTCGGTACTTGACCGCCAGCTCGGCCGGGTCGGAGAAGAACCGAGGGATCAGGGCGTGGTCGTTCTGATCGGTCGGGCCCTTGAAGGCGGTGGAGACCATCACGACAAACGGCCCCAGCGTCGTCAGGGCCCCCAGGATCAGCAGACCGTAGAGAAACGCCATGCCGAGCCGGGCCCGGAGGCTCCGGCGGCCGATTCGCGAAAGAATGGGCATGGCGTCGGCGAGGATACCGAGAGCCCCGCCCCCGCCTCAATCCTCCCAGAGATCCTTGTCCGCCGCCCACTCGGCGAAGACCGAGGCCCGGGAGGCGAGCATCGGTGCCAAATCCCTCGCCTGATCCGGCGAGCCGACCGAAAACCCCGGCAGAGCCTCGCCGCGCCGCATTGACTCGGCCATTGCCGACCAACGTTCGGCAAACCCGGCCATCGCCGAGCGGGGATCGGGTTGGCCGTCGCCGCCGATCACATCGGAAGGCACATCGCCGGTGACGGCCCACCAACCCACGCGGCCCGGCGCCTGCAGGCTCTCGATGGCCCAGATCGCCACATGAGGCGCGACGTGCCAGGCCGGCCAATCGCCCAGCTCACCGAACTCGGTCGGGTGAGCCGCCAGAAAGGCGGCCGCCACCTCACGCTGCTCGTCGCACCACTTTTCTTCCGCCTCAGGCGAATCCCAATCCATGACTTCCCTGCCTCAGCCGATCACGCCGCGCAATCGGTCCACTTCGGCCTCGGCCTGGTCCATCAGCCGCCGGAGGCTCTCCCGGCTGAAGTCGAACGAGCCGCCGACCGCCGCAAAGAGGCCGTGCAGGTCCGCCGATCCGCCCAGCTTCAAGCCCGCGAGGTACTTCTCGATCGCCGCCCGATCATCCGCCTGGGCGTTGGCCCACACCTGGAACGCGCCGATCTGGGCCATTCCGTACTCGACATAGTAGAACGGCACCTCGAAGATGTGGAGCTTGCGGTGCCAGCCGGTGACCCGGATGTCCTCCATCCCCGACCAGTCGAACCAGGGCATGAAGCGGCTGTCCAGATCGAGCCAGGCCGCATCGCAGGCCGCCGGATCGGCCCCGTCCGCCGAAGCATAAGCCCAGTGCTGGAAGCCGTCCACGACCGACATGTAGGGCCAGAAGAGCAGGCACTTCTCCAGATGCTGAAGGCTCGCCCGGGCGGCACCCTTCTCGTCGTAGAACCGATTCATCCTGCTCTGCGCCAGCATCTCCATGCCCATGCTCGCCACTTCGCAGAACTCCATCGGCGGGCTCTGAGCGAGGCCGAAGGGAATGTCGAAGCACTCGTAGGCGTGGAAGCAGTGCCCCGCCTCATGCACCAGGGTCTGAACGTCGTCATGGGTGCCGGTGGCGTTCTGGAAGATGAACGGCCGGCGTTGCAGCGGGAAGGTGGTGCAGTAGCCGCCGTTCGCCTTGTGCTTGCGACCGAAGAGGTCCATCAGGCCTTCGTCGGTCATCTCCTTGAACCAGGTCGGGAAGGGGCCGCCCATGTCGTCGAAGATCGCCTGAGCCTTGGCGGTGAACTCCGGATCCTCGGCGTAGGGCTTCAGCGGCTCCTCGCCGGGCAGCGGGGCAAAGGCATCCCACGGCCGGAGCGGGTCGATGCCGAGCCGCGTCCGACGGTCGGCCATCAATCGCGCGACGACCGGAACCACGACCTCTTCGATGCTGTCGCGGAACTCGGCGACCTGATCCGGCCCGTACTCCAGCCGGCCCATCGCCCGATACTGGTAGTCGGTGAAGGTCGCGAAGCCGGCCTCGCGGGCGATCTCCTGCCGCAGGCCGTACATTCGGGTCCAGAGCGAGTTGTAGCCGGCTCGGTCGGCCAGAATCCGGCCCATCTTCGCCCGGTACGCCTTCTCCCGCGTCCCCCGGTCGGAGGATTCCATCAGCGGGTTCAGGGCGCTCAAGGGCTTCTCTTCCCCGTCCCATTCCACCGACTGCGCTCCGCAGAGTTTGCCGAACTCGTTGCTCAGTTCGACCAGCTGGGTGAAGCGCGGCAGGTTCGCCTCCCGGTAGACGGAGGCCTCCATCTTCATCCGCTTCAGAGGGATCTCGATCATCGGCAACGAGAGTCCCGAGGCGAGCAGCTTCTCCTTCAGCTTCTGCGAGGCGGCCCGGCGAGGCTCGTCGATGTCTCGGCTGAAGGCGAGCAGCTCCTGCTCGGCCGCTTCATCGGCCGTGTTCACGCTGGTCGCCACGTAGAGCCGAGACTCCACTTCGCTCAGGGCGTCTTCCAGGGCGTTCCAGTCCTTCAGCCAGGCCTCCAGGGTGTCCGGGGTCAGATCGGCCTCGGCCAGGGCGTCGTAGCGGGCCTGGTAGTCGGCCCAAGTCCAGCTCTTCGCCTCCGCGAGCGTCGTCGGTGCGGTCATGGGCAGAGTCTGGCAGGTCCCCGCCGTCCCATCCGGGGCCTCAGCCCTCGATCAGGAGGCTGCGTCAGCCCCACTCATCCAAAGCCCTCTCGAGAGGCAATAGGAAGTCGCGAAACCGGGGCCCGGCTCGCCTGCCCTTCAGCCCGGGTTCGAGCCGGCGGGAAGGCAACGGCCTCCTTCTTTGGCGACGCGGGCCAAAGTCGCAAACTCCACTCGAAGATCGAGCATCAGTCGATTGCCGCCGTCCTGGTGCGGAGTCCGGACCTTCAAGGCCGATCCCTGGCGCGCGGACGAGTCCAAATCGGTGTCGGGTTCCACGACTGCCCAGTCGGTCAGACCGATGCACTCGGATGGGTTTGCCGCATCCCGAGGCGAAAAGAGAACCTGGAGGCCGTTCTGCGGCAGCCCCGGGACGTCCTTCCGACCTGTCCCGAG
The DNA here is from genome assembly GCA_022402505.1 of Fimbriimonadaceae bacterium. GTDB lineage: Bacteria > Armatimonadota > Fimbriimonadia > Fimbriimonadales > Fimbriimonadaceae > JAKRSE01. The sequence continues at coordinate 3,803 of JAKRSE010000431.1, forward strand.
TGTGTTCAAAGAGTGGACATACGACGTGTGCTCCGTCATCCGCAGCCAGGTGGAAGAAGGCGGTCGGCCCGCTTCGTTGTCTGCGGGACAGAAGAAGATTTCCTCGGCGGCCACGAAGGGACGAAGAGACCGACGCCACGGTGCTGCCCCGGCTTCCGGATCGAAAGGTTCCAGCGAATAGTAGGGAGGCCACTGCCCATCGGCACCTTCCGCATAGAGCTCAATGGCCACTCCCAGCTGGCGCAGGTTCGTGGCACATGCCGACCTCTTTGCACCCCCCACTCCCCACCGAGCGCCCAGGAAGATCAGTGAGGCGAGAACGACGATGACCCCGACAACGATCAGCGTCTCAACAAGAGTCAGACCCTGCCTGCGCCGAGGCCGACGACCGTCACCCTTCACAACGCGCACCCTTCACCGGAATCAGTTTGGACAAGCCGGTTCCGACTTCTGCTGCTCGCTGATGAACGATGAACAGTTTGCGTTGGCGTACACTCTGATTTTACAGTTCTTCACCAGACAGTCGACTCCCGTACAGGCCGCGCGTCGAATGGCTGTACCCCCGTAGTACGAGCCCCCGCCCAGTGGAGCAGGCCGACATGGGAAGATGCAGGCGTCACTCACACCACTCGCGCACTGATACTGGTTTCCGGGTTGCGGACCGGGTTGCTTCAGACCTCCAGGCCTCCCTTCCATGCAGTTCGGCGCAACGACGATCCGCGAAGGTTGCCGGCTGTTCCAGGACGCCCCCACCATCAGAATGGCGACCCCCAAGAAGGGAACACCAAGGAAGAGAAGTCTCTTCATAAGCGAGGTTTTACCCCCCCCCGAAGAAAGTCAAGCCTTGAAGAAAATCCTCCAGAAATCTTCATGCTCACCCGGCAGATGCTCTTCCCGGCCAACTACAGGCCTCACCTCTCGATGAGAACCTCGTCCAGGCGATCCGGGCGGCAGATGCGGGAG
>JAKRSE010000432.1 GCA_022402505.1 Fimbriimonadaceae bacterium
CGGACCAGAACCGGGTCGGGGTGACGGCCTACGATTTTCGCATCGGATACGGAGCCCGACTGATCCTCTCCTTCGACGGCCGGGAGCTGAAGGGTTCCGGATCGATCTTGAACTTCCTGAACCTGGGCGGCTCCCGGGCCAGAAAGCTGAGGATGGCGGCGACCTTCCAGATCGTGGGGATCTCCGGCCCCGCAATCACCCAGGCCCTGCCTCCGATCCGACTGGTCGCGGCCGATTCCGACCTTCAGGAGACCCTGAACGACTTCAACGGACTCATCAAGGCGATCGCCGACAGCCTGGAGGCCGATGAGGACGGCGGCATTCGGCCCAAGCCGGGAATCGTCTGCCGACCGACGATTCTGGGTGCGGTGGAATACGTTCCGGGAGACCGGGTCGGCGACGCGGTGGGCAGCGGCGCCTTCAAGGGGTCATAGGCTCAGCCCGCCCCGTCAGGCCAGGCGAACAGGTGAGGCAGAGACCTCCAGACGTAGGTCTGGACCAGCAGCTCCGAGGCCTCCTCGAGCGGTGCGAACCAGCCGGTCTGGTCGATCCCCGCACCGGCGGCGATGTTGCTTCGCGACACCCGGCCCGCCCGCAGTTCAACCGGGATCGGCCCCCACTCGGCATCGGCGATCCGGAGCCAGGGCCCTCGGAAGAGCCGCGTCTCACGACGGAGGTCGATGCGGCTTCCCTCCAGCTCCAGAGTCGCAGGCTCGGCGGGAAGACTCCTGCGCCCGCCGGAAGGAAAGTGAATGGAGAGGCTGAACGTGCCTCCCTTTGGGCGGTCCAGCGGCTGAACGATCAGCCCCGCCGACACCTCGGCGATTCGGAGGACCTGACTCGGAGACTGGTCGTCTGATCGAGCTTCCAGAAAGACTCCCGCCTCCAGGCTCGCCGGGTCGATCCGCCAGATGGCGCAGCCGCCTTCGAGACCGGAGGGGACCGCGTCGAGGGCGTCGCCGAACGCCAGAACCCCGTCGTGGTTCACCAGAGCCGCCAGCTCCGCCCAGCTGCCATTGGGGCCGTCCAGCCTGAGATCCGCAGGATCGATCATCTTAATAGAAGCGAATCTCCGACATTATTGCGGAAATCACGCAAAACAGTGCAGATTCTTGCGGGGTCATGGTACCGTGAGCGGCATGCGGGACCTTTGGTCCGGCAATCATCCATCATGAAAACCCGATCTGCCTTCACTCTGATTGAGCTGCTGGTCGTCATCGCGATCATCGCCATTCTGGCCGCCATCCTCTTCCCAGTCTTTGCTCAGGCGAAGGCGGCTGCCAAGAAGACTCAGGACCTGAGCCACATCAAGCAGCTCGCCACCGGAACGATGATCTACACGTCGGACTACGACGACACGTTCCCGCTGGCCTATGCCGTCTCATCGACCGGATTCTGGTACACGACCTTCCTGATCGAAACCCCGGCCGACTGGCCCGCGGGCTTCTCGCAGGCGTACTACGACGAGAACCGGACCCACGTTCTGAACTCCACGTTCCCCTACACCAAGAACGGTGAGATGCTCAAGAGCACGGCCGGCGTGGATCGGACCATCGCGGGTGCGAACTACAACAACCGCAATCGGGCCTTCTTCACGACGAACTATCAGTTCAACGGAACCCTGAACTCTTGGAGCGCCACGGCGGTCAACCAGCCGAGCCAGCTGCCGATGTATTCCCAGAACCGGGGCACGATGAACATTCGCGGCTTCGGCACGAGCAATCCGTTCCTCCAGTGCCCCAACAGCGGTCAGCCGTGCGTGTTCCAGCCCTCTTCGCCCACCTGTTCGCCCTTCGGCAGCGGCCGAAACGGCCAGTGGAGCGAAATGCTGTTCAACTCGACCTACACCCAGTGGGTGCACGGTCGCGGCCAGATCGTCGTCCATGCCGACACTTCCACCAAGTGGCGCAGCATGAACGGTCCGGTGAACGGGCGCAGCGACTTCCGGACGATGTACTGGACCCGGTTCCGCTCGAACGGCGCCTCGATCAACGAGTGGCAGGACACCAACTTCTGCCACACGATGCTCTTCCAGCCGGACTTCGACTTCTCAACGTTCGGGAGCCCGATCGAGTATTGATGATGCGTCGATTGGTTCTGCTGATCGCCGTGGCTGCCGTCATCCCCATGATGCACGGCTGCGGCGGAGGAGAGAGCACTGAAGTGATGGCGGCTCCGGAATCGGTCGAAACCCGGAACGCGGCCGAAATGGGCGCGGATCCCCGCGGCCGCCAGAAGGTGGGCGAAGGAACGAGCGCCGAAGGCGGAGACTTCCGCGCAGGCGGCTGACGAGCCGACTCAACCCTGAACGGCCGTCGGGACCTCTCAACCAGGTTCCGGCGGCCGTTCGCCGTCTTCTTCCCGGGTCGTGAGCCCTCGGAAGGTGTCCATCGAATCCCAGTCCTGGTCGCCCGCGCCTTCGCTGAAGAGCCACGTCTTCTGGAAGGCGATCTTCTCCGACGCGGTGCCCTTGGCCGCTCGAAGTCCGGCCAGATAGACCGAGTTCTTCCCGAACCGACCGTTGATCCGGTCTAGAGCCCGGCTCATCTCGTCTCGCCTCGCCCGGACCTCCGGATCGTCGAAGAGCGAACCCGTGGCTCCGCCCTTCCGGTCGAGCCGCGTGAAGTTGACTCCCACCTGGAGCGGGGATTCGATGCGGCAGCCTTTCCAGAGCCGAAGAGCCTCTTCCGTCAGGGTGGGTGTGTCGCTGATGCCGCTCAGTTCAGCCTCGGCCTCCCATCGCTCGCCGCGGCCAGACTTCGCGGAGACGCTGATCTTGCCGGCAGCCAAGTCGAGACTGCGGAGTCGGGCGGCCGCCTTGTGGGTCAGCCGAAGCAGGACATCCCGAGCGCCCGCCAGAGAGCGGAATTCGGGCGGGAGCACGTGGGAATGGCTGAGGCTCTTGCGCGGCTCCTCCTGCTCCGGCAGATCGACCCCGCGGAGCAGATGCCACCACCGCCGGCCGATGATCGAGCCGAAGGCCCGCTCCAGCTCGGCCTCGGTCCGGTTCAGCAGATCGTCCGACCGGAAGATCCCCGCCGCTCGCAGCCGGCTCTCCATCCGACGGTTGATCCCGCAGAACTCGCGCAGAGCGAGGCCTTTCAGCCTCTCGGCAAGCTCGTGGGATTCCAGGACGACAAGACCATCCGGCTTCTGCATGTCGGTCGCGAGCTTGGCCAGGAAGCTGTTCGGGGCGATGCCGATGCTGCAGGTCAGGTTTTCGGCGACTTCCTCTCGCAGCCGCTGCTTCATCGTCCGAGCGATCTTTGCGGCCTCGTCCGGCTGCCTCTCCCGACCGATCAGGCCGAAGTGCATCTCATCGATGCTGCACACCTTTGCAATCGGGAGGATGGTCCCCATGACATCCAAGATCCGCCGGTGGTAGTGGACGTAGAGAGGCGGCCGGGCGGTCTGGATCACGATGTCCGGGATCGTCTCCCTCGCCTGCCAGACCGGCGTGCCGGTTCGGACGCCCAGACGCTTGCACTCGACGCTGGCCGCGATGAGCATGGTCGACTCGGCATCCACGGCCGCAACCCCCACGGGCCGGCCTCGCAGTTCCGGCTGTTCCGCCTGCTCCACCGAGGCGAAGTAGGCGTTCATGTCCAGATAGAGGCATCGAAGCGGATGACTCATGGCAGACGTCTGTCTATCTCTACGCAGACGAAGAGTGATCGGCTGCCCTTGCCGAGGGGAATCCGTCGAAACTTCCCCTGCAAAATTTGCCGGGATTGCCGATGATTGACCCATGAGGATTCAAGGGCCTTCGGCCGGCGCCCATATCCCCCAGCCTGCGGGCCAGGTGGAAGCCATGAAGCGTCAGCACCAGATTCGGGTGCTGCAGCAGGCGCTTCAGAGCCAGAAGATGACCGCCGACCGGCTGGTGAATCTGCTCGATCCCAAGGGACAGAATCTGGACCTGAGGGCCTGAGGCGAAGCCTCGGTATCCTGACGGACCGTGTCGTCCAAGTCCCGCCCGCCTCGCTGGTGGATGAACTCGTTTTTCTGGTTCGCCGGCATCCTCTTGGCTCTCGCCATCTGGGGCTTTGTCGCGGGTGACGGCGTCATCCGCGACCCCGGTCAGGTTCGCGAAAACGGCCTGGCCCTTCTGTACCTGGCCGCCGCCGCCCTGATGGCGGTCAACGGATGGATGGCTCACCGGTACGCGGTCCAGGCCTACGAAGAGAGCGGTTCCTGATCAGGCCGCGTCGAGTTCGGCTTCCGGCCGGTCCATCAGGTGCAGGCCAATGATGAGGACCAGCGAGCCCGCCGCATAGAAGAACAGGTTGGCCGCTCCATCGTTGTCCCCGATCAGGCGCAGGCCGAATCCCAGCTGAACGAAGACGAGAAGACTCAGGAGCGCTCCGAGCTTGAGCAGGGGAGCCCGCCGGCCGGGCAGGAACTCGCCGATCAAGACGCTGCCCAGAGCGAGGAGGCCCGCGACCGCCTCAAGAATCGCGATCGAATAGAACGACACGGTGATCCCGGGGAACGAGGCGAGGATCGTGTTTCCGAATCTCTCTTGGAAGAATCCAGGCACCCCGCCGCCCGAAAGTTTGTTCCAGGCAGGAAGAACCCAGGTGATGGCGAGCAGGAGGGCTCCGCCCAGTCGGAAGACGACCGGCGTCAGGGAGTCGGCGATGCGATTCATGGCTCTGAACTCGGGGAACGGGGGAAGAGCCGCCAAAGTTCCGTCTGCCGGTCCATTGCCCTCAGAGTCTTCTGGGGCCTCGGCTGGGAACCCTACT
>JAKRSE010000433.1 GCA_022402505.1 Fimbriimonadaceae bacterium
CCATCGACGACGATCTCCACGCTCACCGTGATCCGACTCGGAGTCACGGCAGGTTCGCCTGCCCGCAGCTGAAGCGTCCCGGTGGGAACGGTCAGGTCGGTCTGTCCGGGCAGGAGAGAGGCGGCAGGAAAGCCCTGCATGACCGATCGGGCGGATTCCACCAAACGGTCAATCGAAAGCACCTGGCCCTGGCGTCGGACTTCGACCCAGTCAGGACCGGAGATCGTCCGGTTCAGGCCGGATCGCTGCGCCGTGGCCTGGATGGTGCGAAGGCTGAGTCTGCGGGTGACGCCGAACGGGGGAGTGGTCCCCAGGCTGGGATCGCCATCGGCGGGGATGGGAAGACCGAGAGCGGCATGCAGGCCGATCTGATCTCCGGAGACCTCGAGGAGAGCGGGGAGAGTGAGTCCGCCGGTCGGGCTGGAGGGAGTCGGGCTCGGCAGCGGGGCGGGAGCCGAGGCGGTCGACCCGATGGAGAAGCGGCCGAACCGGTCGTCTCCCGGCCAGCCGACCGTCGGACGGTCGGGGGTCGTCCAGACGCCCGCCGAGATCTCCCGGCGGGAGGAGAGCAGGGCCACCATGATCCGTCCGGCACGTCGGCCATCGGCCATGACCCAACCATCTGATTGAATCGACAGGCCCGCTGCCGAGCCGACCTGCACTTCGGGCAGAATCGGGCGTCGCCCCGGACCGACCAGCCGGCCTTCGTGGACCGTGGCGGTCAGGTCGTTCATGTAGACGGTCGATCCGTCCTGGAGCAGGCGGACGAAGCCGGGCCCATCCACCTTCAGGTGGAGGGTCGGGCCGGCAGCCGCCAAGGCCAATGCAAGGAATGCCGTCATCTCAGGGTCACCGCTTGAGCTGGTTCAGGGTCGCCAGCATGTCGTCGGCGGTCTGCACCGCCTTGGAATTGATTTCGTAGGCCCGCTGGGCGGTGATCATGCGGACCATCTCCTCGACGATCTGCACGTTGCTTCCTTCCAGCACGTACTGTTGGACCGAGCCGGAGCCGTTCTCGCCGGGCGCGCCGACCACCGCATCGCCGGAGGCTCCTCCCGCCTGGTAGAGGTTCTGGCCCATGCGGGTCAGGCCGGCCGGATTGGCGAACATCGCGAGTTGGATTCGGCCGAGCTCCGTGGGGTCCTGGTTGCCGGGGACCTTGGCGGTCACCACGCCTTCCGGCGAGATGTTCAGGGCGGTTGCTCCCTGGGGCACGGTGATCTGGGGTTCCACCGGATAGCCGTCGTTGGTCACCAGCAGGCCGGCGGCGTCCAGCTTGAAGCTGCCGTCGCGGGTGTAGAAGGTCTCGCCGTTCTTGGTGATCTGGAAGAAGCCTTCGCCGCTCACCGCGATGTTGGTGGCCGTCCCCGTGGTCAGAAAGCTGCCCTGGGCGAAGCTGGTGGCGGTGGCGGCCAGCCGGGTCCCGAGTCCGATCTGGGCCGGTTCCGGGTTCGTGCTTTCGCCTCCAGTGGGGGCCCCGCTCGCCCGGACGATCTGATACATCACGTCCTGGAACTCGGCCCGCTGCTGCTTGAAGGCGGTCGTGTTCACGTTGGCGAGGTTGTTGGCCAGGACGTCGAGGTTGATCTGTTGGGCGATCATCCCGGCTCCGGCGGTGTTCAGCGATCTCATCATGGGCGTTCAGGGTCTGGGGTTCAAAATCGGGGGGCGATCAGCCTCGGCTATCGATGCTCTGGACCAGCCGGGTGGTGGCTTCGTCCTGTCCGGTGGCGCTCTTCTGGGCCATTTCAAAGGCTCGGTGGAGGCGGATCATGGAGACCATCTCCTCGACCGCGTTCACGTTGCTCGCCTCGACGGCTCCCACCATCAGATTGGGGTCGATGGCCTCCGGGTTGCCGAGGGTCAGGTAGCCGTTGCCGGCTCGGGCAGCCTCGCCCTGGAACATCGCGAGTCGGGCAATCTGCGTTTCGCCGGAGAGCACCGCGCCCTGTTCGGTGATGCGGGCGGGGGCGTTGGCGGGGAGCTGGATCGGCTCGCCGTTCACATCCAGAACCGGGAAGCCGTCCTGAGTCACGAGCTGTCGGTTCACATCCAGCGTGAAGCTGCCGGATCGGGTGTAGAGCACTCCCTGGGGGGCTTGGACCGCGAAGACGCCGCGTTCGTTGCGCACCGCGACCTCCAGCGGGTTGCCGGTGGTGATGGCGGCGCCGACGCTCCAGACCATCTTGCCCGCCTGCAGGGTCGTCCCGGATCCGAGCTCGCCGACGGACCGGCCTTCGCCGGAATCCTCGCGCATCAGCCTGAGAAGGCCTTCATTGAAGAGGAGCGCCTCGCGCTTGAAGCCCGTGGTCGAGGCGTTCGCCAGATTGTTGGCGATGACGTCCAGCCACTGCTCCGAGGCGGCCATTCCCGCCGCCGCTGCATAGACTCCGCGCTGCATCCTGCCTTGGATTTCGGCAAATTTGCGGGGAACTGGAGGCTCGGGGCAAATCGCCCCAGATCTGTTGTCGGCTGAGCCGAACCCGATTCCTCAGGGGCCGGCGGCTGCCGAAGGGCGTACAATCATAGATGGGAGTCCCCAAAGGCCATGAACGAGATCAAAATCCAGCTTTCTGATGCCGACTTCGCCGCCGTCGAACAGCGCGCGGGAGTCGGGGGCGTCGAAGCTTACGTTCTGGATATGCTGCAGGAAGACTTGCTGAAGGGCGCCCCGGAAACCTTCGATCACCTCTTCACTCCAGAGTATCTTGCGAAGCTGCACGCGGCCTCGGCTTCGGCACGTGCCGGCAACGGCTCGACGTGGGATGAGGTGGAGCATCGGCTTCAAGCCCTGAAAAAGGAATGGCGAGGGAAGAGAAGCAGCGCCTGACCGTCGAGATCACCGACCTGGCCGAGCAATCCCTCGCGGCGATCTGGCGTTACAATGCAGAAGAGTGGGGCGAAGCTCATGCCGACCACTACCTCACTTTCCTCAGATCAGAAACAGAGAATCTCGGTCGGACATGGCGTTCGGCCCGGCCTGTGCCGGGGTTTCCAACTTTTCGATTCTCTTTACTGAAGACTCGCCGTTCAAAAGGTCACGGCCATCTTGCCGTCTTCGAGATCGATGGCGACACTCTTCGCATCCTCGACTTCCATCACACCGCCCAAGACTGGCAGAGCCGGTACGGCGAAGCCGATTCTTGAGCCCCGACAGAAGTCAGAGCCCTTTCGGCAGCCAGACCGGCAGATCGCCGATCTCCCGAAGTGCCTCCGCGCTCACCGGAATCCGCCACTTCGTGAAGAAGGGGCCAAGGTTCCGACCCGTCTCCCGGCTCATGCGAACCATCCAGGCGCTCCGCCGATCGGTCTGGGTCCGCAGGGTCTGCTCGTCTCCGGCCGTGTAGCTCCGCAGCGTCCGCTTGATCGGATCCCATCCGAAGGCCTCGATCAGCTGCATGTACATCTCCAGCCCCAGGAAGGGGTCGGACTGCCAGACGTTGTGGCCCTGGTTGGACGCCAAGAAGGCGGAAGCCCGCGTGCGCCGCGACTCGGTCGTCACGGCCGGGTGGCCGCTGATTCGGGGCAGTCCGACCGCCTTCTCCATCACGTACAGGCTGAACAGGTTCACGGTGACCTCCACCGTGCCGTCGAAGGTCCAGAGCGGCGATTGGTGGTTGTGGCCGAGCTCATGGAAGTGCCCCCAGCTGCCCTCCGACCTCAGCTTCGCCACATCGACCGAGAGGGGGGCGGCGTCCAGGTGGGTCATGATCGGGTAGCCGGCATGCATGTAGCCCGCCGAAATCTGGATGTCGGCGACCAGCCGGTCCGGGCGGGTGCGCTCCTTGGGCCAACCCACCAGTTCGGCGTTCAGGTCCTGAACCTTGTCCCAGAAGTCGGCAACCTCGGCCGGATTGTCCAGGGTCCGGATTTCCTGGCTCGGCACGGTGACGATCACGCCGTGGCCCTGGATTTCGGCCCAGGGGCCGGGAGCCTGCCGGATCCGCTTCCAGTCGGCCAGAGTGGTTCGGCCCTTCACAAACAGGGGCATCTCCACGGTGCCTCGGATGATGATCCGACCCTTCCATCCCCGCGACCCCGGCGGAACGTCCAGGTAGACCGGACCGCCGAAGGCCGATCCCAGCTCCACCCGGCTGCCGTTGATCGGCCGGGAGACGGTGATCTCCGGCGTTCGCCGCCACTCGTTCAGGTGCCAGATCTGGTCGGTGTGCACGCCGACCTGGAGTGAGGAGCCCTTCGGCGCCCCATCCGGAAACTCGACGACGACCCTCCCGCCCGGGGCCAGATAGCGGCCGAGGCTCTGCCAGCCGTCCTGCTTCGCCTCCCAGGCCAGGGTGACGGTCGCCGGAGCGGCGGTCACGGCGCCGGGGAAATGGGCGGCGGTGGGGTCGGCGGCCGGGCGCTCCGAGTCGCGGTCCATGTGGCGAATCGCCAGCCCCAGCCTCTCCCGCACCATGGCCGCCCGGAGCGGGTTCTTGGTGAGGTCGGGGTCGAAGGCCGCCTCGGAAGCGAGTCGTCGCAGGCGGGCCTGGAAGGCGGGGTCGCCGATCCGGAGCCGGACGCGGGCGGCCGAGAGGATGGCCCGACCCCCATCCGCCGCCGCCGGACCGAGAGAGCCTCCGGCGATCAGACGGTCGAGAGCCCGGCCCGCGTGGTGCCCGATCCCCGGCTGCAACGAGGTCGAGAACACCCTTCCTGGGCTCACCGTATCGGCGGTGAAGAGGATCGGAGCC
>JAKRSE010000434.1 GCA_022402505.1 Fimbriimonadaceae bacterium
ACCGTGCAAGGCAACGCTGGGCGCTGGAGTGACTTGGTCCATGTCGGTCTACGTCGAACGATTCCCAACGGCTCAATTTGGGTCTCCCGACTCCCGCCCCGGGGCCCAGGTTCAACCGAAGGCGTCCCGATTTGCCAGAGGCAGACGACGAATCGGTGAAACGAAACGTATAGAGGGACGGCGGGGAGTAGCCGGTTGCGGACCGCAGCAGCCCCGGGCGTCAGTACGCAGACAGTGATGTCTGCCGCCCCGGGCGGAAGAACCCCATCTTTTGAGCAAGACCGCCTCTTGGACATCCATTTCCGAGCGATCCTCATGACTCAAGAGCACACCCACGCGCCCGCCGCGCTCCCTTCGCCCGCCTGGCACAGCCTGCCGCCCGACGACGTCCTCCTCCAACTGAAAGCTGATCGCGAAGGATTGGATGCCAAAGAAGCCGACGCCCGGCTGAAGCTTCATGGCCCGAACCAACTGCCCAAAGCCAAGGGCGAGAGCCCGCTCCAGCTGATTTGGCGACAGATCAACAACCCGCTGATCTGGGTTCTGCTCGGCTCCAGCGGCCTGGCGATGGTCGCCGACCCGCAGGACGGCCTCAAAAACGGCCTGGTCATCCTCGCGGTGGTGATCCTGAATACGATCATCGGCTTCCTCCAGGAGTTCAAAGCCGCCAAGGACATCGAGGCCCTGACGGAGATGGTTCCGGAGAACTCCACGGTCCTCCGCGGAGGGATGCGGGTCACCATTCCGGCCGCCGACCTGGTGCCCGGAGACATCGTGTTCCTGGCCGGCGGCGACAAGGTCCCCGCCGATCTGAGGCTCATCCAGGTGAAGAACCTTCAGGTCGAAGAGGCCGCCCTGACGGGCGAATCCGTGCCGGTCCAGAAGGATCTGGCCGAAGTCGCCGAAGACTCGGGCCTCGGCGACCGGACGGGCATGGCCTTCAACGGAACCCTCGTCACCAGCGGAGCCGGAACCGGGGTCGTGGTCGAAACGGGCTCCCGCACCGAACTCGGCAAGATCTCCACCCTGCTGAAGGAGGCGGCCGACCTGCAGACCCCCCTGACCAAGGCTCTGGAAAAGATCGGCAAACAGCTGACCGTCGCCATCCTCGCCGTCGCGGTGCTGATGCTCATCGTCGGCTCGGCCCGCGAAATGATCACGACCGACGCCACGCTTCTGGACGCCCTGCGAAGCACGGTGATCTTCGCCATCGCCCTGGCGGTCGGCGCGATTCCGGAAGGACTGCCGGCCATCGTCACCATCGCCCTCGCCATCGGGGTCAGTCGGATGGCGGCCCGGCGGGCGGTCGTGCGGCGACTTCCCTCGGTCGAGACTCTCGGCAGCACCACCGTCATCTGCAGCGACAAGACCGGCACCCTCACCCGCAACGAAATGACCGTCCAGGCCCTCTGGACTCCTGAACGGGAGGCCCGGATCAGCGGGGTGGGCTACGAGCCAAAGGGCGAGATCACGGTGGATGGAGCCGCCTCGCTGACGCTCGATCTTCGCGACCTCCTGGAGGCCGGGACGCTCTGCAACGACTCCTCGTTGGACCGGACGGGAAGCCAGCCGACCATCGCCGGCGACCCCACCGAAGGCGCGATGGTCGTCGCCGCCGAAAAGGCCGGGATCGTCGCCGAAGAAATCCGCCGAGCGGTTCCCCGGACCGATGCCATTCCCTTCGAGTCAGAGAATCAGTTCATGGCGACCTTGCACCGGACCCCGACGGGCGACGGGCTGATCCTGATGAAGGGAGCGCCGGAAGTCGTCCTCGCCCGTTCGGGAGCCGATGCCGACGTCAAGAAGCGGGCCCAGCAGGAAGTCGAACGGTTGGCGGCCGAGGGGATGCGCGTCTTGGCGGTCGCCTCCAAGCCCGCCCCCGCCGACCTGACCGACCTGCAGATGGAGCATGTCGAAGGCGGCTTCCACCTGCTCGGCCTGCAGGGCATGATCGACCCGCCCCGCCCGGAAGCGATCCAGGCGATCCGCGAGTGCCACCAGGCGGGCATCACGGTCAAGATGATCACCGGCGACCACAAGGCCACCGCGCTGGCGATCGGCCGCCAGCTTGGGATCGCCGACGACCAGATGAAGCCCGTCACCGGGGCCGAGATCGCCGCTCAGGACGACACCCAGCTCCGAACGACGGCCATGAAGGGCAACGTCTTTGCCCGGGTCGCGCCGGAGCACAAGCTCCGGCTCGTTCGGGCGATTCAGGCTGAGAACAACGTCGTCGCCATGACCGGCGACGGGGTGAACGACGCCCCGGCGCTGAAGCAGGCGAACATCGGCGTGGCCATGGGCATCACCGGCACCGCCGTCACCAAGCAGGCCGGCGACCTGGTGCTGACCGACGACAATTTCGCCAGCATCGCGGCGGCGGTGGAGGAGGGCCGGCGGGTCTATGACAACCTGGTCAAGTCGCTCGCCTTCGTCCTGCCGACCAACATGGGCCTCGCCCTCATCCTGGCCTCGGCCGTCGCCTTCTTCCCCATCGTCCAGGTGGCGGGCAAGCCGGAGCTTCTGCTGCCGATGGGCCCCACCCAGCTGCTCTGGATCAACCTCGTGGGAGCGGTGGCCCTCGCGCTTCCCCTCGCCTTCGAAGCCAAGGAGCCGAACATCATGAACCGGCCTCCCCGCGACCCGGATGAGCCGGTCATGAACCGATTCGTCGTCTTCCGCACGGTCCTCGCGGCGGTGCTGATGACCCTCGGCGCGGTCGGATTGTTCCTCTACGAATACAACACGAGCAAGGGAGCCGGGCTCTCGGAGCTGGTCGCCCAGGCCAAGGCGCAGACCATGGCGGTCACCACCGTCATCGCCTTCCAGGTGTTCTACATGCTGAACTGCCGCAGCCTGCGCGACAGCATCTTCCGGATCGGCCTCTTCAGCAATCCGGCGGTGTTCCTCGGGATCGGCGCGATCGTGGTTCTCCAGGCCCTGTTCATCTATGCTCCGCCGCTGCAGTCGGTCTTCGGAACGGCCGGCCTCTCGCCGGAAGACATCGGCAAGTCGATCCTCGCGGGCGCCGTCATCCTCCCCGTCATCAGCCTCGAAAAGTGGTGGCGGGGGCGGAAGGCGGCGGCGTGATGCGAGCTTCGGTCAGCGTCCGGGGGCCGCGTAGGGCTTGAGCTCGACCCCTCCCTCGGGGGCTCCCCAGGCGTAGATGTAGGTCGTGGTCGTGGTGGTGTTGCCGGCGGAGGCGGTCACCTTGACGCCGTACCGCTTCGGGCTCGACGGGGCGGAAGGCATGGGCGCCGTGACCTCGGCATCGACGGGGCGGAAGTCGTTGCCCGCGCCGAGCACAAGCGGCTCGCCCCGCTTGACGGTCCGGAACCGGACCGCCTCGACCACCCACCGGCCTTCGCGGTCCGGAAGAACGATCTGAGCTGCCATGTTCAGGCCGGGCAGGGGCCAGGCGTGGGATCGCCTCCCCACCCGGCCCTGCAGTCGGAGCCTGACCGCCTCGCGGGCCTCGAGCTTTGCGGGAGGCGAGTTCCACCGGCAGTCGAGGGTGAAGGAGGCTCCCCGGATGTGGGGCGGGCGGAAGTTCTCGTCGGTCGGCCCGATGTAGGTGTGGGTCAGGGCGGAACTGCCTCGCACCAGGTCGCGGGCGTACTGCACCGTGAACCGATAGGCTTTGGCGTGCTTCACGTTCGCCGCCTGAGCCCGGGCCTGGCCGTCGTCGTCCAGGATGTTCACCAGATGCCAGGCGGGGGCTTGGGAGGAGGCGGAGGCCGCCAGGGCGAGCAGGAGAAGGCTTGTCATATCGACCTCCCCGCCGGGGTTTCGGGTCCAGAATTCCAGCCGGACTCCGGCAGGACCATCTCTAAGTCTAGCGGAGCCGGACATCGAGAAACGCCCGGCACCAAGGTCCGACTCTGACTTGACTGCAAAGATCGTTAAATTGGATGACTTTCCGACAATTCTTCACAGTCTTTGCTCTGCGTTCGGATGGCCGTGGTAGAACCCGGAGAAGACGCATGGCCAAGACTCCGAAGAACAAGCCGACCCTGGAGCAGCTGGAGGCCCTTCTCCGGGCGCAGACGGCCATGACGTACACGATCGGAGGGATCTTCGCTTTGATCGTGCTGATGTGGATCGTCCTCGGCCATTGGCGGGAGAACGTGCCCGTCTTCATCACGACCCTGGCGATGGCGGTCGGCCTCACCGCAATTCAGGTTTCGAGGCGGGGCACGATTCTGGCCGAGATCCGGCGGCGCAGGGAGTCGGGGGAATAGGGCCTGGTCGCCGTTTCTGGCCGGACATCCCTTGGGCCGAGCTCACTGCTTCCCGACCTGCGGCCGATCGAACGTTCAGGTTTCTGACCTGAGGACCGAGGCGGCCGTCAGGTCGGGGCGCCCGATCATCGGCTCCTCTTGAAGTCAGAGGGGATCTCAACTGCATTGGGCCTGTGAATGCCTGCTTGGCCTTGTGTCCAGGTCACTTCGGTCTGCCCGACAGGGGTGCCCTGGTCTGTCGACGGACCGCCGGTCTGGCTCGAAGCGGCAAGGCCCCGATCCGTCGCAGACCAGGTTCCGGGGCTGATCGAACGTCCTGGCTTCTGACGAGAGGACCGAGGCGGCCGTCAGGTCGGGGCACCCGATGGCCTGCTCTTGCCCCTCTGACCAGGTCCGAGTGAACGCGTGAGCCGCAGGCGAACCCGTGAACCCGGGCCGGCCTGCGGAGACCGTGCCCGGTCAGGCCTCCGGTCGGGTCGCCAGGTAGAAG
>JAKRSE010000435.1 GCA_022402505.1 Fimbriimonadaceae bacterium
GACCGCCATCCAGGTCGGCATCGAACCCTGGGTGATCCCCGCCAAGGCCAAGGACCCCGCCGCCGGAGCCGCCATCTTCCGATGGATGACGTCGCCGGAGAATGCGGCCAAGTTCACCGAAGAGAAGGGCACGCTGATGGCGGTCAAGGTTGCCGACACGGTGAAGTACCCGCCCCATCTGGAGCGGGCCGCGACCGTCTTCAACGCCTCCAAGACCAAGTGGTCGGCCGACTTCCGGCAGTGGTACCCCGAGCTGGGCAAGGAGGCCGAGAACGCCATGGCCGCTCTGCTGAACGGAACGGTGACCCCTGAGCAGTTCGCCGAGCGGGTCGAGAAGGCCGCCCAGGCCGTCCGCGACAACCCGAACATCATCAAGCACACCGTCGAATGAGGAGTCGGAGCCGTTTCTGGTTCCGATTCGGGTTCCTGGCCCCGGCCTGCCTGCTCTACGGCATCCTGGTTTTGATCCCGCTGGTTCAGAGCTTTCAGCTGAGCACGTTTCGGCTCAGCGGACTCTCGGACCGGCGGGAGTTCGTCGGGTTCGACAACTTCATCGGCATCTTCAAGAACGGCACCCTGGCCCAGGCGCTTCAGCACAACGCCTTTCTGCTCGTCGGGGCGGTCTCGCTCATCCTGGTCTTCGGCTATCTGGCCGCCCTGGCGGCGGGCGGCGCCGGGCGGATGGCCGCGTTTCTGCGCAGCGTCTATCTCTTCCCCCATGTCATCTCGCTGGTCGTGGTGGCGATCCTCTGGCAGGCGCTCTACAACCCGCAGTTCGGGCTCTTCTCGTCCGTGCTCCGGGCAGGCCAGATCGAACCGCCCGTCTGGCTGAACGACTCCCGCACCGCGCTTCCCTCGGTGCTCATCGCCTTCGTCTGGTATGTCCTGGGCTTCTCGATCATGGTCCTGCAGGCGGGGCTCAAGGGCATCTCGCCGGACGTTCACGAGGCGGCCGAGCTCGATGGAGCGGTCGGGGCGCGGCGGTTCTGGAACATCCAGTGGCCGCTCACCTGGTCCACGCGCCGCATCGTGGTCATCCACACCTGCATCGGAGCGATGAACACCTTCGCCCTGGTCCGGCTGATGACCAACGGCGGGCCGGACCGGGCCACCGAAGTCGCCCTGACCTACCTCTATGAGCGGGGCTTCCAGCCGAACAGCTTCTTCGGCGAGGCGACCGCCATCGCCGTCATCAACTTCATCGCCGTCCTGCTGATCTCCGGGCTGGTGATGGTCATCTTCGGACGCAACCCGGTGGAGGCCCGCACCCGATGACCCGTCTCCTGCGCGGGCTTTTCCTCACCCTCTTCGCCGCCGCCGTCATCCTGCCGATGGTCTGGGTCGTGGTGAACAGCCTCAAATCGACGAGCGAGATCATCTCGACCCCCTGGGCGCTGCCGCTCCAGCCGCGCTGGGGCAACTACGTCAAGGCCTGGACCGAAGGCAGCATCGGCCGCTACTTCTTCAACAGCCTGCTGATCTGCTTCGCCACCCTGGCGATCCTCCTGCCCGTTTCCGCGATGGCGAGCTACATCCTCGCCAAGTTCCCCTTCAAGGGGAGCCAGGTCATCTTCACCGGCTTCCTCGGCGGGCTGATGTTCCCACAGTTCCTGGTCATCGTCCCGCTCTTCCTGCTGATGCGCGACCTCGGGGCGCTGAACACCCAATGGGGGCTGGTGCTGGTCTATGTCGCCTTCTCCCTTCCCTTCACCATCTTCGTCCTCACCGGCTTCTTCTCGGCCCTGCCTGATGAGCTGGCCGAAGCGGCGACGATCGACGGCTGCACCGACGCCCAAACCTTCTGGCGGGTCATGATGCCTCTCGCCAAGCCGGGCCTCGTCGTGGCGCTGATCTTCAACATCATCGGGCTCTGGAATGAGTACAACCTCGCCTTGATCCTGCTGAACACCCCCGATCGGTTCACGCTTCCGCTCGGACTGGCGAACCTGATGTCCACCAACCAGTACACGAGCGACTGGGGCGCCCTCTTCGCCGCCATCGTCATCGTGATGAGCCCCGTGCTCCTCGCCTATTGGCTCCTGAAGGAGAAGATTCAGGAAGCGATGCTCGCCGGGGCGATCAAGGGCTGAGGCGGCCGTCGGATCGGGGCACCGCATGGCCGACGGTCGCAGCTCTCCCTCAGACAGGTGATTGTGTGGAGCGGCCTCAGCTGAGGATCGGCAACGGTCGTCCGGGCGCGACCACCGCTTCGCCGCCCAGCCCGTCCGGTCCCGCTTCCAGAACTCGGACCGGCATGATCTGACCGCCCCATTCCGGCGAGCCAGCGACCTTCACCGGGAAGCCTTCTCGACTCATCCCGGCCAGGAGTCCGTCCCTCCCGGCGCGGAGTTCGAAGAGGACCTCCAGGGTCCGGCCGACGGCCCTCTCCAGGCGGACCCGCGCCGATTCGTTGGCCGCTTCCGCCAGGATTCCGGCCCGCCGCTTCTTCTCGCCGGGATCCACCGGATCGCCCCATCGGTCGGCCGGCGTGCCCCAGCGAGGGCTGAACCGGAACGCATGGACCTTGAGGAATCCGCAGGCCTCGACCACCTTCAGCGTCTCCTGAAAGTCGTCTTCGCTCTCGGTGGGGAAGCCGACCATGATGTCGGTCGTGACCTCAGCCTCAGGGATCCGGCGGCGGATTTCGGCGATCCTCGCCAGGTAATCGGCCTGGTCGTAGCGCCGGTTCATGTCGGCCAGCACCCGGCTCGAACCGCTCTGCAGGGGGATGTGGAAGTGCGGGCAGAGGAGGCCCGAAGCCGCCAGGCCGATGATCCGATCCGTCACCTGGTGCATCTCGATGCTGCTGATGCGGAGTCGCCGCAGGCCGGACCGTTCCGCCAGGAGCTCGACCAGACCCTCGAAATCCGGGCCGCCGGACCCCGATTCCGGGCCATACGCGCCGATCAGGACGCCGGTCAGCACCGCCTCACCCACGCCGGCCTCGGCCAGCCGCTGGGCCTCGTCCAACACCTCGGTCCACGGCCGCGAGACCATGCCCGGCCGGGTGAAGGGGATGCTGCAGTAGCTGCACATCACCGAGCATCCGTCCTGAATCTTGATCGTCGCCCGGGCCCGGGCAAGAGGGTCGGGCGAGGGAGCAGCGGGAGCCAGCGCGGCGGCCTCAGCCAGCTCCGGAAACGCGGCCGAAACCCGCCGCAGAGTCTCCAGCTTCGCCGGATTCTCGACCAGCAGATCCGCCTCGGGAAGGGCCTCACCCCGGTTGCTGACCATCTGGGCTGCACAGCCGGTCGCCACGATCCGTCCGCCCGGAGACGCACGGCGAGCCCGCCGAAGCACCGCCCGACTCTTGGCTTCCGCGTCCGAGGTCACGCTGCAGGTGTTGATCACCGTCACGTCCGCCGGCGACTCGAAGGGCACAACCTGCCAGCCGGCCGAAACAAAGGACTGCAGAATCGCCTGCGTCTCATGGCGGTTCACCTTGCATCCCAGAGTCGTGAACGAGGCCGACGGCACCGATGGAGTGATACCCGAGGCCGGCGGCCCACACCTGCCAGAATCTACGGGCTTGGCCGGGAGGATCGAAGAGCATTGGGATCATCTGGGCATCGCTGCCATGGCGATGGCTCCGCTCGGTCTGCTCTACGGTCTGGGGTGGCGGGCCTACCGGACCGTCTACGATCTCGGGCTGAAAAAGGCGAAGCGCCCGCATCGGCCTGTGGTCTGCATCGGCAGCCTTCTGGCCGGAGGAGCGGGCAAGACCCCGGTGACGATCCACGTTGCCGACGTTCTGGCCCGGCTGGGTCGATCCGTCGTCGTCGGCATCAGCGGCTACCGATCCTGGCGGCGGGAAGGCGCCCATCTCGCCCCCGCCGGCCCGCTCGACCCGGTCGAATGGGGCGATGAGACGGCCCTGATGCGGCGGCTCCGCCCCGACCTGGACCTCATCGTCGGCCGCGACCGGGTGGAGGCGGCCCGAATCTGCGCCGCGGAACGATCCGAGGCGGTGCTCTTGATGGACGACGGGTTCCAGCACCTGCCGATCCATCTGGACGTCTCGATTCTGCTCGACCCGCCGAACCTCTCCAACCGCCTCCCGATCCCGGCGGGAGGGTATCGCGAGCCGTGGAAGTCCGGCCGAGCCCGGGCCGATCTGGTCCTGCCGGGCGAAGACTTTGCTCCCGTCTACCGGATCCCCGGCCTGATCCGGGCCGACGGCGGGCCCGCCGAGCTCCCCGCGAAGGCAGCCTCCCTCTGCGCCATCGGCCGACCCGAGCGCTTCTTCACCACCCTCTCGGACCTGGGGGTCGAGCTTCAGGAGATCATCAGCCGGCCGGACCACGACCCGCTTGACGAGGCCGATCTCCTCCGGATGCTGCCCAAAGACCGGACCATAGTGACGACCATGAAGGACTGGATGAAGCTGGAACGCCGCGCGGACATCCGCGACCGCGACGTCCGAATCGTCCAGATCGAGGCGGTGATCGAACCTCAAGCGGAATTCGCCCGGTGGCTGGACGTCCGCCTGCAGGAGGCCCGATGAAGAGACTCGGCTCGCGGCTGGTGCAGAAGATCGGACCGATCCTTCTCCGCCTCATGATCCTCCGGCTCAAGGGTCGATCGGACGCTCAAGTGGAGCGCCTCGGCGAGCGGTTCGGCAGCCTCCTCTGGAAGTTCGGAGGCCGACGACGTGAACGGACTCTGCAGAACCTGCAGCTTGCCTTCCCCGACCGCGACTCCGCCTGGTACGAGAAGACGGCGCGGGA
>JAKRSE010000436.1 GCA_022402505.1 Fimbriimonadaceae bacterium
CGGTGCCGTCCAGGGTCGCAACGCCCGCCGCTTCCGCCTGCTCCAGAAACGGGGTCCGGCGGCCGTAGACCAGGTCCACCGCCAGGGCGTCCGGGGCGATCCGATCCCACAGGACGGGAGGCGATTCGCCCGAGAGCCCGGCCGAAGTGGCGTTGATGATCAGCCGGCATCCGGCGGGATCGGGCTCCGCCACCTGGATCGCCCCCGGGTGTTCCGCCAGGAAGCCGTCCCACCGTGCCGGGGTCCGGTTCCAGACCTGGAGGAGCCGCCCGTCGCGGATCAGCCGCCGGGCCAGGGCCTGAGCCGTCCCTCCTGCGCCCAGGATCAGGGTCGGGACCGGGCCGCGCAGATCCTCCGGCAGGCTCCGGACGAAGCCCTCCTCATCGGTGCTGATGCCCGTCCGACTCCCCAGGCAGAGCGTGTTGACGCTGACCGTCGCCTCCGGCCGATCCGCCCAGGCGAAGGCGAGGTCCTTGAGGGGCACAGTCACGTTCAGCCCCTTGTAGCCCAGCGCGGCCAGGTGATCCAGAGCCTGGACGATCTCGTCCCGCGGCCCCCGGATCGCCCGGTAGGTCAGGTCGAGGCCGAGCTCTCGGTAGGCCGCTGCATGCATCGCGGGAGACCGTGAGTGGGAGACCGGGTCGCCGATCACCGCGTAGTCGCCGGCCGGAGCCTCGCGCCACTCGTGCCAGGTCACGGCTTGCGGTGCGCTCCGAAGGTGAAGATCCGCTGGCCGTTGAAGTTCCAAAGGAAGCCGGCGACCATTCCGACCAGGCTCGCCAGGGCGAAGTCGCGCTCGAAGCTCCCGGTGAGCGCCCGCTTGATGCCGAAGCTGACCAGGGTGCTGATCAGCAGACCGACCAGGGCCACCAGGTAGAACCGCCCGGCCTGCAGAGCCGAGGGTTTGGCCTTCTCGTCTCGGAAGGTCCAGGCGAAGTTCAGCAGATAGCTCGTGAGGATCGCCAGGGCGACCGGGCCGACCTTCGTGGGAATCCAGGCGGCGTCGATCAGGTGCCCGGGGTCCTTGGGCCAGCTCAACCCCAGGGTGTCGATCACCCAGCCGCCGATGGCATGGCTCAAAGGCATGCCGCCCCACTGCGCCCGGCCGAGCAGCCAGAAGTGGAGTCCGAGATCGACCACGGTGCAGACCGCCCCGACGATCGCGAACCGGATCAGCTGGCCCAGCACCCGACTCTTCAGGAAGGAACGGGTCCCCTGACCATCCGCCGAAACAAACCATCGGGACAGCATCATTCCCACCAGGCGTTCCAACGTGCGGCTGAAGAGCTTGGTGCCCAGGAATTCCCTGCGGTCCAATCGCTGCACCCAGATGGCGTCGATTCCCGACCGATTGGCGCCCAGAACGTCGGTGAAGAGCTGGTCGCCCACCATCACCGCCTGCTCCGGCTTCACATGGAACCGCTCCAGCGCAGCCACGTACATCTCCCGACTCGGCTTGAACTTCGCCCGCTCGAACGGGATGCCCAGCCGGCCGGCCAGGTCTTCCAGCCGCTCGGGATGGCGCGTGTTGCTGAGGATGCAATGCTGCAGGCCCAGCTCTCGGCCCCGTTCGACCCAGGCGGCCACGTCGGGCGGAATCTCCTTGCTCTTCCAGGGCAGGAGGGTGTTGTCCACGTCCAGCAGGACCAATCGCTTGCCTTGATCGACCAGAACCTGTGGGTCGATGTCGATGATCCGGTGGATGGTGGAGGCGGGGCTGACGCGGCGGATCGCTCCGGGCATCCGGTCGCGTTCGTAGCTGCCGATCCCCGGATGCCGCCTCATGATCCCTCTCGCGCCTCCTGAGCCCGCCAGGCGGCGCGGGCCGTGCGGATGTTGCGCCGATGTTCGTCGTAGGTGGTGCTGAAAAGGTGGGTCCGGTCCGGCTTGGCGACATAGAAGAGCCAGGGATGGGACTCGGGGTTCGCGGCCGCGACGATGCTGGAGGCCCCGGGCGAACCGATCGGACCGGGCGGCAGGCCATCGTTCAGATAGGTGTTGTAGGGCGATTTCACGGTCCGTACCACGCCCGGACCGAGGTTCTTCCACTCCTGCAGGGCATAGAGGACGGTGGCGTCCAGCTCCAGGCGCATGCCCTTCTTCAGCCGGTTGGCGATGACTCCGCTGATGACCGGCCGCTCGCGGTCGAGGCCCGCCTCCAGTTCGATCATCGAGCCCACGACGACGTGGCGATGGAGGTCCTTGACGTCTCCGAGCGCCGGGATCACCTTCTGCTCAAAGGCCCGGAGCTGCCGCCGGATCACGCCTTCGGCTCCGAGCAGAGGCGGAAGGTCGTAGGTGTCCGGGAAGAGGTAGCCCTCCAGGGAATCCTTCGGAAGGGGGAAATCGACCGCATCCTGGAACCGGGCCGGATCGTTGGCGAGGCGGATGTAGTCCTCGGCCGAGCAGACGTTCTCCTTCTCCAGCCGTTGCGCGACCCGCCTGATCCACCAGCCTTCGGGGATCCGGACGTTCCGGCTGATCGGCCTGGTCAGCGACCGCGCCGCCTCGGCCACCGTTTGTCCGCCCTTGAACCGATAGGTGCCCTCCTTGATCTCAGGGGTCGTCCGGGTGATCTGCCAGTAGAGGCGGGTGAGCCCGGGGGCGCGAATGACTCCCTTCTCCTGCAGATCGGCCAGCACCGAAGTGACCGATGCGCCGGGCTTGACGCGGAAGAAGAAGGGCTCCGATTCGGCCGTCGGTCGGATGGACCAGAGAAAGGCGAGCCAGCAGACGATCGCCGCCAGAACTCCGGCCGCCGCCAGAGCGAAGGCCCGCTTCATCCGGCCTCCCGAGCGGCGCCCCAGCGCAGGAGAATCCGCATGGCCGCTTCGCCGTCCACCCTCTTCCGGCCGCCGGCCGCCGTCAAGCCGTTTCCTGCCAGGTCGGCCTCGGCCAGGGCGGAGGTCATGGCCTCATCGGCAAACTCGACGCGGCGGCCCTGCTCGGCCAGCCTCTCGCCCAGCATCCGGCAGACTCGGGACATGCGCGACTCTTCGCCCTCGTTCAGCGGCAGCCCGATGACCGCCAGCTCGCATTCCTCGCGGTCCATCTCGCGGGCCAGGGCGACGGCGTCTTTGGCCAGAGTCCCGGTGGCGGCGAGGGCGGGCTTGGCCCGGGGGGCGAGGAGGTCCGAATCCATGACCGCCAGACCGATGCGGGTTCCGCCGAAGTCGATGCCCAGCACCCTCATCCGCGAAAGGCTCCCAGCAGTTCGTCGTGAACCGGTCCATTGCTGCTGACCAGTTCCAGCTCGCCGTCCGGATGCCGGGAGACCATGGGATCGCCGCCGTCGAATCCGGTGCAGCGTCCTCCCGCCTCCTCGATGATCGGGATCATGGCGCTCACGTCCCAGCGGCTGACGATCGGGTCCAGCATCGCCTCCACCCGGCCGGTCGCCACGAGGGCGTGGCCGTAGGCGTCGCACCAGGTGCGGGTGGCCATCGTCTTCTGGGCGATCTTCAGCAGCCCCTGGGTCCGGCCGTGATTCTCCATGCCTCGATGCCCGGCCGAGCAGACGATGGCATGACGCAGGCCCGACTTTGCGCTGACCCGGGCCGGGCGGCCGTTCCAGAACGTTCCGTGGCCTGCCTGGGCGTAGAGAATCTCGTTCAACGCCGGAAAACAGCAGACGCCGATCACCGGCCGGCCATCCACCTCGTAGCTGAGCAGGGTTGCATAGAGCGGGACGCCGGCCACAAAGCTCTTGGTGCCGTCGATCGGGTCGATCACCCAGCGATCATCGGAGGCTCCGGTGAGGCCCTGCTCCTCTCCGAGGACCGTCTCTCCGGGGAAGGCCTGCTCGATCCGCCGTCGGATGATCTCCTCAGCCTGACGGTCGGCGGCGGTCACCGGACTGGCATCGGTCTTCAGCTCCACGTCCGGCGCACCCTGGAACAGGGCGAGGGTGGATCGGCCTGCCAGCCAGGCGGTTTCCACGGCGAAGGCCAGTCTCGGCGACATTCGTTCGATTTTGGCAGAGTGCCGCAGGTAGCGGGCGGGCTCCGACCCGCCCGGCTGAATCAGCGGCTCGTCGGCCCCGAGGCTCCGGGGATGCCTTGCGGCATCTCGACCTGCTCGACGACCTCGTAGCCTTCCGCCTTCATCTGGTCCTGCACCTCCTTGGGCAGCGACTCGAAGGTCTGGCGGGCGATCTTCTTCTCGCTCGTCTGCTCGACCTTGATCTCGGGAGCGTTGCCGCTGCAGCCGGCCAGGACGATGAGGGCGGCGAGGGGAAGGAGGAATCTGGTCATCGGGTCTGCTCTGGGGTGGCGGCTCCGGCGCCGCTGGGGATTCCCTGGGGCTGCTCGACTTCATCGACGACCTCGATGCCCTGCTTCAGCAAGGCGTCCTGAGCGGCCTTGTCCATCGAGTCAAAGATGTGCTTGGGGATCACCTTGGCCGGCGGATTCGGGTTCTCCAGCTCCTGGACCGAGCCGGCACGCAGGCCGACAAACACCAGGACGCCGAGGCCGAGGGCGATGATCACGGGCAGTGCCCACTTGGGAAGTTCTTGCTTCATGAGAATGAACGGCCCGGAGCGCAGGGCTCCGGGCCGAAGGGTCGCGGCCTTACTGGCCGGGGAGGCGGCAGTCCCGGTCGCTCACGCCGAACGGCTCGGCGTGGAGGCAGACGCCGCGGAGCGTGTTGTCGATCGGCTGGTTGCCTTCGCGGCGCCGGTCGTAGCCCTCGAAGATGAA
>JAKRSE010000437.1 GCA_022402505.1 Fimbriimonadaceae bacterium
CTGGAAGGTGACGAGCCGGCTCCAGCTGATCCGTCCGGACCGAAGCTCCGACTTCGTGCCCCGGGGGGTGGTCCAGTCGACTTGGGCGACCGCCTCGGAGCCGGGGCACGGGGTGAGCCTCCACCTGCGGTCTGACGCCTTTGCGGCAGCCTCCGCCGACTCGACGTTCGGGTTCCTTCGCGGTCTGGCCGGGGCATCCTGGTCGCCCTGGACCGAAGGCCGCGACGGACTCCGGTTCGGAGTCGGCCTGAGCGGCGGCGTGACGGGAGGCCGACCCCAGTTCGGGTTCGACGACCTGATCTCCCGGTCCGGGCTCCACTTTCGTTCCGACCTGAATGTGGGGCCCTACAGCCTCAGCTGGCTTGGAAAGTACGACCTGAACCGCCGAGCGTTCTTTGACCGGGAGTATGAGATTGCGCTGCTGGCGGACGGGTTCGAGCCGTTTCTCCAGTACCGTCAGAACCCCCGGTCGTACCAGCTGGGGATCCGCTTCCGGCTGGATGGAGTGCTCGACCGCATCCAGTCTCGCGAGATTCGTCGAGATCGATGAAGATTTGACAGCGGCTTAATCTGGCGGTGAGAAACTCGTCGCGGCATGTCCCGATTCCGAAACAGGGCCTTCACTCTCATCGAGCTGTTGGTCGTCATCGCCATCATCGCCATTCTCGCTGCCATCCTGTTCCCGGTCTTCGCCCAGGCCAAGTTTGCGGCGAAGAAGACCAGTTCGCTGAGCGGCCTCAAGCAGATGGCCCTCGGCCTGCAGATGTACGCGGCCGACTACGACGACATGGCCGTGCCGGAGTACGGCTGGGCGGAAGACCCCGCGACCAATTCGAACCAGTACCACTACAACAACACCTGGGTCGGCCGCACCTTCCCCTACATCAAGAACCGGGCGATCTACTTCGACAAGACGATCTCCGAGATCAACAACTACGACACGCTGTACCAGGACCCCTACTTCCCGGATCCCTACTACACCTACACCTGGGCTTGGGTCACGACGTTCTCGCTGAACGTCGGCGGCTACTCCCGAACCTACGGAAGCAGCTACTGGGGCCCGAGCACCTCGGCTCCCAGCGCTCAGCGAAGCCTGACCGCCTTTGAGGACGTCTCGGCCCGACTGGCCGTGGCTCCGACCCGGTACGGCTCGATCAGCAACTGGAGCTGGATGCGGTTCCTGGTTCCCGAAGCGGCGTGGCCGACCTACGACCGCTATGCGAACACCTTCTCCTGGTACCAGCTGGTCTCGGACTCCCGAAAGCAGTACGGAAACCGGATCGTCGGCGCCTTTGCCGACGGCCACGCCGGCACCTTCGGCCCCGAGAAGTTCGTGAAGTACTACAACGACAACCCCGGCGCAACCGAAGCCAACACCTGGGCGGAAGTCGGGCAGCAGTTCGAGAACCGAGACCTCTACAAGTTCTGGGGAGTGAGTTGGCTGCCAAACTGATCGCGGCCTGCGCCGTCGTCGGCCTGGGGCTGATCGCGGCCGGATGCGGCACCGATCAGGGCCCGAACGATCCGGTGGTCAGCGGCGAGTCGATCAACGAGGACCGCATGAACCGCCTTCCCGAAGAGGAACGGCGGCGGATGGCCGAGAGTCAGGCGGCCGGAGCCATCCCCGGCGCCGCTCCCGAAGGAACCCGCTGATCCGAAAATGAGACGGCCCGCACCCCCAAAGGTGCGGGCCGTCTTTTGTCGCCTGCCGCCTTGGGAGGTTACGAGGGGCCGTTGCCGTCCTCGAACCGGTTGTGCAGCTTGACCGCCTGCTTCTTCGACTTCATCCGCAGATTCAGCATCTCCACCGCGACCGAGAAGGCCATGGAGAAGTAGATGTAGCCCTTGGGAATCTTGTTGCCCGTCCCCTCGGCCAGCAGGGTCACGCCGATGAGCACCAGGAAGGCCAGAGCGAGCATCTTGACCGTGGGGTGCTTCTGGACGAAATCGGCCAGGGTCTGGGCGATGGTCAGCATGACCAAGACGGCGATCACGATGGCGGCGACCATGACCGACACTTCCCGGACCATGCCGACCGCCGTGATCACGCTGTCGATGCTGAAGACGAGGTCGAGGACCAGAATCTGAACGATGACGGAAGTGAAAGTGACCTCGCCGATGGTCCGCTCGTGCGCCTCGCCTTCCAGCTTCTCATGGATCTCCTTGACCGCCTTCCAGATAAGGAACAGTCCGCCGGCCAGGAGGACAAGGTCCTTGCCCGTGATGTCGGCCGCCTTCTCGTTGATCGCCCCGAGGAAGGGCAGCGTGAACAGGGTCTTGTCCAGCTGCATGATCCAGAAGATCGAAAAGAGCAGAGCCAGGCGGAGGACCAGGGCGAGGCTGAGTCCGATCTGGAAGGCCTTCTTCCGCTGATGCTCGGGCAGCTTGCCGCTTAGGATGGAGATGAAGATGACGTTGTCCACACCCAGAACCAGCTCCAGCACCAGAAGCGTGAAGAAGGCGATCCAGGTTTGGGGGTTGGAAAGAAGGGCGACGAGGTCCAAGGCGATCGTTCTCTCGGTCCGCACGCCGGCCCGGCGGCCCGGCCTGCAGATCGGGTCCAATTGAACCTCATGGGCGCTGTACTGGGCCGTACAAATCGCGAGTTTTCTTCGTCCTGGTGGCGGCTGGGCTTGGGCGATGACCCCGAGGCGCTCGCATCGGCCGCGGCCGCGACCCGAGCCCCGCTGGACATTTCCTCATCCCCCGGTCTCTGGGGCGGGCTCCTTCGCGGGACGCAGAGTCCGGTGATCTGGCGGTTCGGGAGGACTCTGCCGCAGGCCCAGGATTCCGACCACGCCGGAAACCTGACCCAGGCCGAGCTGATCGCCTTCCTCTCGGCGGTGGGCGTCGAGCGGCTGACCTTCGCCTTCCTCCAGCTGCCGCGTGCCCTGGAAGAGCATCAGGTCGCCGGAGCCCTGGAGGCGCTGGAGCTGGCCCGCCAGGACGGCCTGATCGAGCACTTTGGGCTGGAGGCGTCGGGGAGCAGCCTCACGGCCCTGAGCCTGTGGCAGTTCCACGACGCCTTCGAAGCGATCCTTGCGCCGGCCGAGACCCTGACTTCCCTCGCCGACCTGGCCCGAGAGCGTCGGGTGGGATTGGTGCAGTCCGGGCCCGGCGAATCGCCTGCCGCCTGCCGGATCGTGGAGGTTCGGACAGTCGCGGAACTGGAGGGCCTGCGATGAGGGTCGCCGTGATCGGCGCGGGACCGGCGGGTCTGCGCACCGCCCAGCTTCTGGAACGGCGAGGCGTCGAGGTCCAGGTCTTCGAAGCCCGTGACCGGGTCGGCGGCCGGCTGCACACCGTGCGTCTGCCCGGCGGAGGATGGTACGAGGCCGGAGCGGAATGGCTGGACCGAGACCACGAGCGATGCCTGAAGCTGATGGCCGAATTCGGGCTCGAGCCGGAGATCAGCCGAGCCTGGCCCGGCAAAGTCCTTTGGCGCGGCGACATTCGGCCCCAGGACAATGTCTGGCCGGACGCCGAGCAGGATGCCGAAGCGGTCCATCGGGAGGCGTCCGCCTTGTGCGACCGTCTGGCCGAGATCCCGTGGGAATCCGCCGATCTGGCCCATCTGGACCAGGTCGATCTCGCCGACTTTCTCGATTCGCAGTGCATCAGTCCGGTGGGGCGATGGTGGACGGCCGCCGTCCAGCGCAGCGACGAGGGCGAAGACCCGGAGCGGGTCGGGTTGCTCGGCTGGCTGGTGGGCTACCGGCACTACCTGCGCCGGCAGGCAGGCGACATGTCCCTCTACCGGATTCCCGGCGGAGCCCAGGCTCTCTGCGAAAGGATGGCGGCGACCCTCAAGCGGCCGATCCTCACCCGGCACGCGCTGCAGAGCATCGGCTTCCAGGAAGAGGCGGTCGAGCTCTGGTTCGAGGGCGAGATGGCCTTCGCGGGCGCCGCCGTCCTGGCCATTCCGCCCGGCCCGCTGCTCCAGGTGGACATGGGCGGCACGGCTCCCCCGGAAAAGGAGCTGGCCTGGGAGCTTTTGGGGTCCAGCCGGGCCGTCAAGGTCTGCCTGAGCTTTTCGCAGCGCTGGTGGGATCGCGACGGCTGGTCCGGCCGCATGATCTCCGACCTTCCCTGCCGTCAGTTCTGGGACGGAGGCCGAGACGGGGCCGCCGTGATCAGCTGCTACGTCTGCGGCGACGCGGCCGAAGACCTCCTGGCCCGTCCGGACCCGGTCGAGACCTGTCTGAGGTCCCTGGCCGAGATCGACGCTCAGGCGTCCGACCTGTTCCTGAGCGGGCAGGTTCATGACTGGATCGGAGACCCCTTCTCGCTGGGAGCCTTCACCCACCTGGCCCCCGGGGCGGTGATGGGGTCGCTCCCGCATCTGCGAACGCCGATCGGGCGTGTGAGCTTTGCGGGGGAATACACTTCGGACTGGCTCGGCTTCGTCGAAGGGGCGCTGGAGAGCGCCGAACGAGCCACACGCGAGATTCTGAAATGGCAGTCGTCCTAAAGGGTTTGTTGGGAGGAGATCTTGTCCTCGACCGCGGGGTCCTGGCGGGTCAGGTCGCGGACCGCCCGGGCTGGGTCGCCAAGCCCGGCTGGATCGACTCGCACTGTCACATCCTGCCGACCGGCCTCGATCTGAAGCGGGTGAACCTGTCGTCGGCCGGCACGAAGGCGGAGGTCTTGGACCTGCTGCGGGACGCCCTGCGCGAGCGGCCGGCAGGCTGGCTCCA
>JAKRSE010000438.1:0-2501 GCA_022402505.1 Fimbriimonadaceae bacterium
CTTGACCTTTCCGGCGGGAGGCATCGAGCCGGACCCCGCGCTCGAACCGGACGCGGCCGCCGAGCATCGGGCCGCCTGGCCGGACTTTGAGCCGATGCTCGGACGGCTGAATGTCCCCGTCGTCCAGGCATGGGTCTCCGGGGTCCACCACCCGGCCGCCGCCCGGATCGCCCGAGCGCTCTTTCCTCGATCTCCGGACCCGGCATGGACGGCCGCGACGATCCAGCTGCTCCTTCCGAAGCTCATGAAGACGCGCATCCGGATCGAATTCCGGACCTGGGAGTGAGTCGGCCTGTAAGCCGGATTCTGTCTTTGTGCGACGATTTCTCTGATGCGGCCAACCCGGAGAGTCGGCGGGCCGCGTCATCCTCTCCCTATTCGGCCTTGCTTCCGGCGGGGTTTGCCAGGCCGGCCGAGTTGCCCCGACCGCCGGTGCGCTCTTACCGCACCCTTTCACCCTTGCCCGGAGTCGCCTCCAGGCGGTCTGCTCTCTGTTGCACTTTCCGTCGGGTCGCCCCGCCCTCGATTGCCCGAGGCGCCGTGCCCTGTGAAGTCCGGACTTTCCTCCCGGGCCGAGGCCCGAGCCGTCGCCCGGCCGACTCGCCTCCATTGTAGGTCATGGCCCGGACTACAATGGGGACCGGATCATGGAGATCGACCTGCGACCATCGCCCCGGCCTTCTCGCCGATGGTGGGGAGCGGTGCTGACGGCCGCCGCCCTGCTCTTCGGGCTGACGGCGGCCGGGCTGCATCTGGTCTTCGCGGGCGATCCGATCCTCTGGCCGATCTCCGCCGGCGCAGCTCTCGGCTCCGTCGCGGCGGCGATGCTCCAGAGGCTGGGGCGCAGGAAGAAGGCCGGAGTGCTGACCCTCACCGAAGGCCAGGCCGACGACCTCGGATCCCTGCTCAGACGGACCGAAACGGGGGACGCCAAGGCCTTGATCCAGCAGGCCAAGAGCCGGCTGGTTCGCGACGCCTGGACCGCCACCCGACCGTCGCCCGGCGGATGGGCATCCTCGACTGAGCCGGCAGAGGGCCGCAGGGGAGACTGTAGCCGCCTACTTTTCCTCGTACCCGTAGGCCTGAGGGGCGGCGATGTGGTCGATCTCGTCTTCCACGTATTCGGCATGGGTCCGCATGACCGGATGCTCCACGATCGCCTCCGCTCCCTTCGGAAGCCGGATCGGCTCGGTCGGCCACCAGCCGATGTGATGGATCATCGCGATCATCGGCCGCATCGCGTCCGTCCGGTTCGGCATTCCGGCGTGCCAGAGCCGGACGTCGCGGATCACCAGGCTGCCGGCGGCGACATCCAGCTGGACCGGCGGATCGGTCGCCCGCCGGGCTTCGATGGTCGCCTCGTCCAGTTCGATGTTCCCCGCCTGCATCGAATGGCCGGGCAGGAGGTGGGTGCCGGGCCACAGCTCGGTGCTGCCGTTGGCGGCCGAGGTGTCCACCATCGCGACGTTGACGACGAAGGCGTAGGCCGGGTGGCCGGGCACCCGATCGGGCCACAGGTGGGGCATGTCGGCGTGGACGGGCTGACGCTCCTCACTCTTCAGGGCGTTGTTGCCGCTGTAGAAGGCGTTCTTGAGGCCGTTGCCCAGGACCGAATGGGTGCACTGGATGGCGAGGTCGTTCGCGAGGATCTCCCGATGGAGGAATTCCAGCTCGACCGGCGGGTTCTGCTGAAGGTTGCCCGTATTCCAGTTGAACGGGCGGTCCGGGCGGGCAAGGAGAAGCTCGGCATCCCGAATCATCCGGTCGCGAAGCGGCTCGATGATCTCCAGGGGCACGACCTCTTCCAGCACGAGCAGGCCGTCTTGGATCAGCGCCTCCCGAGCCTTCGCCAGGTTCTCGGGGGTCAGACTTCCGGCGGACTTTTCCGCCTCGCTCGGCCGGATTCGGCACACGCTCATGAACCGAAGTCTGGCACCGATGATCGTTGGATTCCAAGGGGCGAATGGTCCCGACCCGATGACGGGGCCAGGACCATTCGGGCGGGGATCAGACGGTTTCCAGCTTTCCGGAGGAGCTGCTCTTCTCCGCCGCTTCGATGACGCCGATCACCCGGCGGATCTCTTCGGCCTTCACGATCAGCTCGGCCCCGTTGTAGAGGTGGTCGGCGACGTTCTCGTAGTAGGCGTGGCCGCCCTGGTCCGCCACCGGATCGACCTCATAGGAGGCGAGACGGTCGTTGTGGTTGAACTTGACCTTCACCTTTTCGCCCCAGTGCCAGCTGAGGCATCCCTTGGTGCCCAGCACCTGCCACATCGGCTGATGGAGGCTCAGGATGTTGCCGATGGTGATGTCCAGCACCGTGTTGTCCTCGAACTTCACGAGGGCCTGGCCGTAGTCCTCAAGCGTCGCCTCGGGCCAGGCGTCGCCGCGCAGGTGGCCGAAGACGCCGACGATCGGGCTCTTGATGATCTGCAGACCCCAGTCGATGAAGTGAGCGCCCCAGTCGTGGAGCACGCCGCCCGCAATCTTCTTGTCGCTGC
>JAKRSE010000438.1:2511-4672 GCA_022402505.1 Fimbriimonadaceae bacterium
CCAGGCTGCCGATCTCGCCCGCTTCGATCAGGTCGCGCATCGTCATGAAGAAGCCGTCCCAGCGTCGGTTGTGATAGACGCTGAGCATCTTTCCGGCCTTGTTGGCGGCCGCGATCATCGCGTCGGCTTCGGCCGTGTCGATGCACATGGGCTTTTCGACGACCACATGCTTGCCCGTCTCGCTCGCCTCGATCGCCACCGGGGCGTGGAGGTTGTGGGGCAGGATGACGACGACCAGGTCCACGTTCGGATCCTTCAGCAGGTCGCGGTAGTCGGTGTAGCCGGCGATCCCCGGAAAGTCGGCCTTGGCCACCTCCACCCGGGCGGCGTCGGTGTCGCAGGCGGCGACGAATTCGAAGCCGGCGGCGATCATCTGGTCGGCATGGGCCTTGCCCATCCCAAAGGCGCCTCCGTAGCCGATGACTCCGGCTCGGATCTTGGTGGTGTCTGCCATCAACCCCGGGTATAGCCGGAACGCCGGGCCGCCTTCAAGCGGGGGAGGGGAGGATGGCCCATGACCCGCCTCAGACCGGCTCGATTCGGCCGGAGCGATGGCTCCGTTCGGCCGCCTGGAGCACCGCGACGACGCGCCTCCCCTCCTCGGCGGTCACGGCGAGCGGCGCGCCGGTCCGCAGGTGGTCGGCGACATTCCGATAGAAGGCGAAGCCCTCCTCCCCTTGAGGCGCCGGGAGTTCGAAGTCGGCGATCCGCCCGCCTCGATCCACCTTCACCCGAACCGGCTCGCCCCAGTGCCAGCTCAGACTGCCGCGAGTGCCCAGAACCTGCCACATCGGACGGTCCAGGCTCAGAATCGTCCCGATCGTGATGTCCATAACGACCCCGGAATCGAACCGAACCAGCGCCTGACCGTAGTCCTCCACGCTCGCCTCCGGCCAGGCGTCATCCCGAAAGTGGCCGAAGACTCCGGTGATCCGGCCCGGGATGATCTCCAGGCCCCAGTCGATGAAGTGCGCTCCCCAGGAGTGGAGCACGCTGCCCATCATCCGCTTGTCCGCCCGCCAGACCGGACCGGGCCGACGGTACTCGCCGATCTGGAACTGCAGCTTGACCAGGCTCCCGATCTCGCCGGACCGGATCAGGTCGCGGATCAGGAGGAAGAAGCCGTCCCAGCGGCGATTGTGGTAGATGCTGAGCATCCGTCCGGCTTCGGCTGCCGCCGCGATCATCGCGTCCGCCTCCTCGGTGGTCACGGCCATCGGCTTCTCGACGACGACATGCTTCCCCGCCCGGCTCGCTTCGATGGAGACCGGGGCGTGGAGATGGTGCGGGAGAATCAGGACGACCAGGTCGATCTCCGGGTCGGCCAGGAGCAGGCGATGGTCGAGGTGGGTCTGGACGCCCGGAAGCTGTTCGGCTGCCAAAGCGAGCCGCGCGGGGTCGGAATCGCAGACCGCCGTCACCTGCAGCCCCGCCGCCGCCATCTGCTCGGCATGAATCCGGCCCATTTCAAACGCGCCGCCGTAGCCGATGATTCCGGCCCGAATGGTTCTGGGATCAGCCATGCACCTTCGGTATAGCCGGATTCCCGACCCGCCTGCCACGGCCGGCCTGGACGAGCTCTGGTTCGAAGCAGGTGATTCTCCCTCGTTGGCTCTACGAGAAGTGATCTCAGGGCCGGCTCACGCCTTCACAGACCCGAGGCGGTGTGGGCACCTTGTGGTCTCGGCGAGGGCGAGTCGTCGGGCGCCCCGACCTGACGGCCGTCTCGATCCCTCGGACGGAAACCACAGCGGTCTCCCGGCCGCAGGTCGGGAAGCAGGAGGCTCGGCCTTCGGAATGCGCAGGCCGGGCCGCAGCCTGAACCTGGCCTGCGACGGATCATACCGGTTCCGGATCCAGCCGAACGGGCGGGCCGTCGGCAGGCCAGGGCACCCGCTTTCGGGCAGGCGGATCCGACCTTAGAAGACGACCGCCAGGATCAGAACCATCGCGATGACGGGCACCAGCAGCGTGAGACATCCGATCGAGGTCCGGTTGTAGACGCGGTTCTGGAGGGCCTTCTTCGGGTTCGTCACCCAGCCGAAGCCCCTCGGCGCCTTCAGGCCGACCCGGTGCCGGAGGATCCGCTTCGGAGAGATCCGAGCCGAAATCCGGCCGCGAAGGGAGGGCTTCCGAAAGATGCCGCGACGTCTGAACATGG
>JAKRSE010000439.1 GCA_022402505.1 Fimbriimonadaceae bacterium
CGAAGGCCGGGTCCAAAGTGAGGTTCAGAAAGCCCGGGCCTGCCACCTCGACCCCGGCGAAGGCGGCGACTCCTTTCAGCGCGGCTGCCAGATGCTCGGCAATGGTCCGAGGCGGCTGTCCGACCGCCTTGGCCGCCTGCATGGCGAATGCGGTCGCCAGGTGGCCGTGCCC
This sequence comes from Fimbriimonadaceae bacterium, assembly GCA_022402505.1. Lineage (GTDB taxonomy): Bacteria > Armatimonadota > Fimbriimonadia > Fimbriimonadales > Fimbriimonadaceae > JAKRSE01. The sequence continues at coordinate 173 of JAKRSE010000439.1, forward strand.
GGCCTGACGCGGCTCCTGCAGTTCGATGGCCGGAAGGCCCTCGGCCGGAAGCAGGCCCCTCTCCTGCAGGTCCAGGACGGCATTCCTCAGCAGATCGGTGACGGCAGGTCGGATCAAAACGACTTCATTGTGTCGGTTTGCCGACTTTCCGCTCAGGTCTGCCGCCGGCGGGGTGGCGGTGGCCGGAGAAAGACGGCTACAATGCAAAGGCCGGCCGGCGGGGTCTGTTGGGACTCCGGGGTGTTTGCGGCCCTGGGTGGCGAAATCCGCAGCTCGGGTGTGAGGCGACAGAAAGCAAGATGGCTTTGAACCGGATTCCCTTTACCCAGTACCTGATGAACAAGGGACTGGTGACGCAGGACCAGATCGACCAGGCCCGGAAGGTCCAAGAGCAGACCAAGCAGCCGAATCTCGGCAAGATCTTCATGGATCTCGGCTTTGTCGGCGAACGGGAGGTCCTGGAGGCCCAGGCTCAGGAGGCGGGACTCACCTTCGTTGATCTGGACAACACGCCGATCAGCCGCGACGCGGTGAACATGGTCCCGGAGCGGATCATCAAGCTGCACAACGTGGTCCCCTTCAAGAAGGAGGGCACGATCCTCTGGGTCGCAATGCGCAACCCGAACGACGTCCAGGCCATCGACGACATCCGCCTTGCGAGCATGTGCATGGTTCGGACCGCCGTCGCCGTGCCCGGCGCGATTGAGGATGCGATCGGCCGCACCTTTTCCGCCGAGGCCGCCCAGGCCGCCGCTCCCGCCAAGGCCGCCGGAGCCGCCGTCGCCGCAGGTGGGGGCACCAACATCCGGGCGATCCTCGCCCAGGCCCAGGCGACCCGCGATGCCGACATCGCCGCGGGGCCGAAGCAGGCTCAGTCCGATGAGGACATGGCCGACCAGGCCCCGATCATCAAGCTCGCCAACGCGGTGATCCAGCAGGCGATCAACGACCGGGCCAGCGACATCCACGTCGAACCCCAGGAGAAGGGCGTCCGGATCCGCTACCGCGTGGACGGCGTTCTGATGGAGGCCATGAGCCTTCCGGTGAACCTGATGCCGCCGCTCATCTCGCGCCTGAAGATCATGGCCGAGATGAACATCGCCGAAAAGCGCGTTCCGCAGGACGGCCGAATCGAGGTTCGAACCGGCGGCAAGGAGTACGACCTCCGCGTCTCGACGATCCCCTGTCCCTATGGCGAAAAGGTCGTCATGCGGATTCTGGACAAGCAGAACGCGATGATCGGTCTGGGCAAGCTCGGATTCACCGAAGAGAACCAGGCCTACATCGAAGAGCTGATCAGCCAGCCGAACGGAATGTTCCTCTGCACCGGCCCCACCGGGTCGGGCAAGACGACCACCCAGTATTCGGTCCTCAACCTCCTGAACTCGGTGGAGCGGAACATCATCACGGTCGAAGACCCGATCGAGTACCAGCTTTCCGGCATCGCCCAGGTTCAGGTGAACAAGAAGGCGGGCCTCACCTTCGGAACCGCCCTGAGAGCCTTCCTCCGACAGGACCCGGACATCATCATGGTCGGTGAGATGCGAGACCTTGAGACGGCGGAAATCGCCATCGAAGCCTCGCTGACGGGCCACTTGGTCCTCTCCACGCTTCACACGAACGACGCGCCCTCGGCCGCCATCCGAATGATCGACATGGGCGTCGAGCCCTACCTGATCTCCGCGACGGTCATCGGCATCCTCGCCCAGCGGCTTGGCCGTCAGATCGACCGCACCCACCGCGAACCTTACGAAGTGAAGGCGATCGACCTGCGGCGCTTCGGCTTCCAGGTCACCGACCCGGACGAGAACGTCACCCTGTACCGAGGCGTGCCGCACGACGACAACCGCATGACGGGCTACCGAGGCCGCACCGGCTTCCACGAGCTTCTGCGGATGAACGCCGAGGTCGCCGAACTGATCGTGCGCCGGGCCAGCCTCAACGACCTGAAGGAAGCCGCCCGGGCCAACGGCATGCGCGAGCTGCGGGAAGACGGTCTGGAGAAGGTCCTGGCCGGCATCACCGACCCGCAGGAAGTCATGCGCGTCGTCTTCACCGCAGGCTACTGAGGCGCATTTCAGGAGAAATCGGAACTTTCTCCCGAAAAAAGACTTGGAAAGACATTAGACTCTAGAGAGCACAACTGGAACCGAACGCATGAGCAACCCTGGACTCCCTCCCCAGATCGGCGCCGCACCTGTCGGCATGCCCGGCGCCGCTGCGCCCCGCCCCCCGGCCAACCCGAACGCCTTCAACCCGCTGGAGAGTCCGGAATACGTCACCCTGGGCAAAGGCGAACCGGAGGAAGTCGAAGACCTTCACATCGACGCCCTGCTGAACACGGTCGTGGACCTGAATGCATCGGACCTGCACATCTGCGTGGACAGCCCCCCGGTGGTCCGTGTGGACGGCAAGCTCCGGCGCCTCAACTACCGAAACTTCACGCCGCCGGTCACCCAGCGGATGCTCTACGAGATCATCACCGACAAGCAGATCACGAAGTTCGAGCAGACGCTTGAGCTCGACTGCTCCTATCAGGTGCCGCACCGCGCCCGGTTCCGCGTGAACATGTACCGGGACAAGGGCTCGGTCGCCGCCGCCTTCCGACTGATCCCCACCAAGATCCCGACCCTGGAACAGCTCGGGCTGCCGCAGATCCTCAAGCAGATCTCCGAACGGCCCCGAGGCCTGGTCCTCGTCACCGGTCCGACCGGCTCCGGCAAGTCGACGACCCTGGCGGCGATGATCAACCACATCAACATGAACTTTGCTCATCACATCCTCACCATCGAGGATCCGATCGAGTACGTTCACACCCACAAGGTCTCGATCCTGAACCAGCGCGAACTCGGCGGCGACACCATGGAGTTCCGGAACGCTCTCCGCGCAAGCCTCCGAGAAGACCCGGACGTCATCCTCGTCGGCGAAATGCGCGACACGGAAACGATCGCCCTCGCCATCACGGCGGCGGAAACCGGACACCTCGTCTTCGCCACCCTGCACACCAACAATGCGGCGGAATCCATCGACCGAATGATCGACGTCTTCCCGCCCGGACAGCAGGAGCAGATCCGCATCCAGCTGGCGAACAACATCGTCGCCATCGTCGCCCAGCAGCTTCTGAAGAGGGCCAACCAGCCGGGCCGCGTCGCGATCAATGAGATCATGATCGCCACTCCGGCCGTCCGCAACCTCATCCGCGAGAACAAGACCCACCAGATCCCCAGCTCGATCCAGACCGGAGCGAACTTCGGCATGATCAGCATGGACCAGTGTCTGAGGGACTACTACAACAAGGGCGTCATCACTCTGGAAGACGCCATGGCCCGCGCGATGAACGTCGAAGAATTGAAGAAGATGATCAACCTCGGAGGTCCGAACGATCCCCGAGGAGGAGCCGCCCGAAGGTAAACGACCGCCATGCCCATCTACAGCTACACATTCAAGGACGCCGTCGGAGGCCTCCAGAAAGGCACCACCGAGGCCGAGAACGAGGAGCAGCTCCGCACCCGCTTCTCGGAGCAGGGCCTCGAGATCACCGAAGTCACGATGATCAAGAAGGCGGGCAAGTCCAAGGCCAAGAGCTACGGCAAGGTCAAGCTGAAGAAGCTGTCCGTCTTCTGCCGACAGTTCAGCACCATGGTCGATGCGGGCGTCTCGCTGGTCCGGTGTCTGGACGTTCTCAGCCGCCAGACGGAAGACCCCAAGCTGAAGAAGATCCTCATCGACGTCGGCGACCGAGTCGAGTCGGGAGAGAGCCTCAGCCGGGCCATGCAGCGGCACCCGAGGACCTTCAACAACCTCTTCATCGGTCTCATCCGCGCCGGCGAAATCGGCGGTGTCTTGGAAGAGTCCCTCCAGAGGCTCTCGACGTTCCTTGAAAAGGACGTGGAGCTTCGCCGCAAGGTGACCTCGGCCCTGACCTACCCGGTCCTGGTCATGATCGCTGCCATCGGCATCGTCATCTTCCTGGTCGCCTGGGTCGTCCCGCAGTTCGCCAAGCTCTTCAAGGACATCGGCCTCAAGGACCAGGACTTCCCGGCTATGACCAAGTTCCTCATCGACCTCTCGGGGAACATGCAGAAGAACTGGCTCTGGATCATCCTCACGGTCGTCGGCGTCGTCGTCCTCTACAAGATCTTCGTCGGCACCCGAACCGGCCGCCGAATCGTGGACCGAGTGAAGCTCTACATCCCCGTCTTCGGACCGCTGCACCACAAGGTCTGCATGGCCCGGTTCAGCCGAACGATGGGCACCCTGCTCACCTCCGGCGTCCCGATCCTGCAGGCCATGGAGACGGTCGCGGGCACGGTCGGCAACACGATCATGTCGGACGCCGTGCTGGACGCCCGAGCCAAGATCCGAGAAGGAGACCGGATCGGCGAACCGCTGGAGAAGTCCAAGATGTTCCCGCCGATGGTCGTTCACATGATCGGCGTCGGGGA
>JAKRSE010000440.1 GCA_022402505.1 Fimbriimonadaceae bacterium
CGAGGATCGCCGCTGCTGGCCGGTCAAGAAGGCGACCTGAACCTGAGCGATCGTGTCGAGGTTCCGAGTGGCAAAGACCGGCGTGCCGCCGCCTCCACCGCCGCCGACTCCGCCGCCGCCACCGCCGCCGCCTGCGACTTCACCGCCGCAGCCCGCGAGAGCCAGCGCCAGTGCCGCGCAAACCATCGGAAACGCCATCGACGCCCTGCCATTCACCCAAGTGCTCATACCGTTTGCCTTCTCCCACCAGAGAGGGTGCCCGCCCGCAGGCGTGCGCCACGCGGATGATACCCGCAACCTTTCGCTCTCGTCTGGCCGGAGACTTGTCCGGAAGAAAGACGCGCCGGAACCCGGATTTGGTTCGCCGAGCCCGAAGTCTCAGAACGGCGGTTTGACCGGACGCCCGTTGCGACGGGTTTCGAAGTGCAGGTGAGGGCCGGTGGAGTTCCCGGTGGAACCGACCCGCGCGATCAGCTCGCCCGCCTTCACCCGCTGCCCCGGCTTCACCAGAAGCCGTGAACAGTGGGCGTACAGGGTCGAAAATCCGCCGCCGTGGTCGAGAATGACGGTGTTTCCGTAGCCCCGGAGCCACCCGGCAGTGATGACCACCCCGGGCGCGGCGGCGACGATCGGCGTCCCGGTGGGAGCGGCGATGTCCACGCCGTTGTGCATCCTCCGAGTTCGGAAGATCGGATGGATTCGGTAGCCGAAGCCGCTGGACCGCCGGCCGACCGTCGGACGCACCAGCCCTCCCCGAAAGGCCGGGAGCCTCAGTGAGGCGTTCCCCTCCGCGCTGCGCTGGTAGCCGGAGATCACGCCCTCCAGGCGATTGGACTCGGCCTCCAGCTCGTCAAGCTCGCGCTCCAGAAGCTTCACCTTCCGGTTGAGGCCACGGATCAGGGAGGTCTTGTAGCCCTGAACCTCCATCACCTCGGACTGCTCGGCCCGCTGCTCGGCTCGCAGGGCCTCCACATCCTTGACCAGGGCATCCTGGCGGAGCTTCTTGGCCGCGACCTCGGCCCGCTGAGCCTTCAAGAGGTCGAACAGGCGGCGATCCCGGGCCGCGATCCGCTCCAGGAACGACTTTCGACTGGCGAAGCTGGCCGCATCCGTGGCTCCGATCAGAACCATGAGGACCGGCTGCTCTCCCTGGATGTACATCGACCGGAGCCTGGCCTTGACCTGGATCTTGGTCTCCTCCATTCGGCGTCGAAGATCCTCCATCTCCCGGCCCAGCCGGCGCTGCTCGTCCACCTTCGCCTCCAGGTCGGCCTCGACCCGGCGGATTCTGGAGTTCAGGGCCCGAAGCTTGGCTTCCACCAGGTCGAGCTCATCCCGCACGTCCTCACGCTCATTCCGAACCTCGCGGACCTCCTGCTTCTTCTCCGCCGCCTTCTGGTTCACCGACTTCAGGGCCGTCTTGGCCCGCTGTTCCGGACCGGGCTTCGCCGCCTTGCCGCTGCGGGAGGTGGTGGAGGTCTGAGCCGGGAGAGCCCCGATCAAACCGAAGATGGCGGCGAGCAGTAGGATCCTTTTCATGCGACTCCGGTCCTTACGTCACGCGAGGCAAGCATGGAACAGACAAGCCCATAGACCGCGCCTGCCGACAGAAGCAGAAACAGGGTGGGTCCGACGGGGATGCCTTGAAACTTGGCGAAGCTGTCCAGGCTGAGAATGATGCCTTCGATGGCCCGGACGCTGAAGAAGAGGAAGATGAAGGCGACAAGACCGCCGAGCATCCCGTCGATCATCCCTTCGACCAATAGAGGCAGGACGATCGTCCGACGGTTCGCCCCGACGAGCTCCATGATTCTCATCTCCCGCCGCCGAGCCATGATCGTCAGCCGGATCGTGTTGTAGATCAGGATTCCGCCTGTCAGGAGCATGATCGAACCCAGCGTGAAGCCGACGAGCCGGCTGCCAGAGATGAGCGACTGAAGGAAGAGCCGGAGCTCGTTCAGGCTCCGAACCCCGTTGGGCTCCACCCAGGTCTGCTTCAGAATCTGCTCGGTGATCTGGGGCGTCTTGTCGATCTCGGTCAGGGTGACATGGATCGCATCCGGCAGCGGGTTGTCGTTCACGAAGTCGGCGACCGGAATGTCGGGATTCTCCTGAGCAAAAACCTCGAGCCCCTTTCGACGGTCGATCAGAGTCGCCGTCTCCACTCCGTCCAGATTCCGAATCGTGCCGAGGGCCTGACTCTTCTGCTCCTGCGTGAGCCCGTCCTTCAGGAAGACCCGGAGCCGATAATCCTGCCGGAGCTCGGCCATCAGGCCTTCCAGGCGGAAGTAGGCGAAACCGAGGCCGCCCAGAAGGAAGAGGGCCATCGCCGCCGTGGTCACCGCCGCAAAGGTCATCCAATGGTTCCGGCGGAAGGCGGTCAGGGCCTCCGTGATCAGAAACTCGATCCGGTCAAGCATCCTCCGAACCTCCGACGGCCAGGGCTTCCGCCGACTCCTCGATCAGCGGCTCCTGGCGAACGTCTTCGACGATCCGGCCGAACTCCAGCCGAACGATCCGTCTTCCGAACTGCTCCACCACCGGCATGTCATGGGTGGCGACGATGATGGTCATCCCCTGCCGGTTCAGCTCTTCGAGCAGCTGCATCAGACCGACGCTGTGTTCCGGATCGAGATTCGCCGTGGGTTCGTCGGCCAGCAGGAGAGGCGGGTTGTTGATCAGGGCGCGGGCGATGGCCCCGCGCTGACGCTCGCCGCCGCTCAACTCCTTTGGATACTGATCGGCTCGATGCAGAATGTTCACCCGCTCCAGCAAAACCGGCACGGCCTTGGAAACCTCCCGCCGGGTTCGACCGACCGCCCTCATGGCATAACCGACGTTCTCCCAGACCTTCTTGTTGGGCAGGAGGCCGAAGTCCTGGGGCACGATCCCCATCTTCCGCCGCAGGGCCGGCACCGTCTCCGGCACGATCTCACTCAGGTCCTGGCCGTCGAAGAGAACCCGCCCGTCCGTATGCTTCACCTCGCGGGTGAGGACCTTGATCAGGGTGCTCTTGCCGGAGCCCGTCAGGCCGCAGAGAAAGACGAACTCGCCGCGAGAGATCGTAAGTGAGATCCCGCGGAGTCCGTAGGAGACGTCGCTGTAGCCGACGTCGACCCGGTCGAACTGAATGTACGGAGCGCTGCGCTGCATTCGTCTTTCGGCCGAGGATGCCCGACTCGGTGAATGTTACCAGGGGTGAATCGGCGGGGCCGAACCCGACTGAAACTTCGGCCGACTCCGGGCCCAATCGGAACCTGAACCGGGTCCCAATTGGCGGCAGAATGGGGCATGACCGCCCAGGTTTCACGCGAACGGGTCCGCGTGCGGTACGCGGAGACCGACCAGATGGGCCATGCCAACTACGGCAGCTATCTCGCCTGGCTGGAGCAGGCCCGCGGGACATGGTGCCGCGACCACGGATTCTCCTACCGCGATCTGGAGGCCGAAGGGTGGCGGCTGCCCGTGGTGGAGGTCTGGGTGAAGTACAAGGGCCAGATCCGCTATGACGACGAGATCATCGTGGAGCTGTGGCTGGAGGAGATGCGCCGAAGCGCCCTCACCCTTGCCTACCGAATCCTGGCCCCAGACGGCTCGGTCGCGACGGAAGCCCGGACCAGGCACGTCTGGGTGGATGCGGACATCCGGGCCCGGGCGATCCCCGATGACTACCGATCGAGGATCGCCGCCCGGAACCCGGACGCCTGATTCAGCCCTTGGCCGCCGCCGGGGCGGATTCGAAGGTGAACTCCCCGCCGGACACGCCGACCCGGACCAGGTCGCCGTCGCGCAGGGCCCCCTCCATCAGCTTCAGGGCGAGAGGATTCATGATCTCCCGCTGGATCGCCCGCTTCAGGGGCCTGGCGCCATAGACCGGGTCGAAGCCTTCGGCGGCCAGGCGGGTCAGTGCTTCCGGACTCACCTCCAGGCCGATTCCCCGCTCCTCCAACCGGGCGCGCAGAGAGTCCAGCTGAATCCCCACGATCCGACTGATCTCCGCCACCGCCAGCGGCCGGAAGACCACGACGTCGTCAAGGCGGTTCAAGAACTCGGGTCGGAAGTGCAGGCGAAGCTCGTCCAGGACCTCCCTCTTCACCTTGTCGAACCGGTCGGCATCCAGCAGACCGTCCCCATAATGGTGCGCCCCGACGTTGCCCGTCATGATCACGACCGTGTTCTTGAAGTCCACGGTTCGGCCATGAGAATCGGTCAGGCGGCCGTCGTCCAGCAGCTGGAGCAGGATGTTGAAGACCTCGGGATGGGCCTTCTCCATCTCGTCCAGGAGCACGACCGAATAGGGCCTCCGACGGACGGCCTCGGTGAGCTGACCGCCTTCTTCGAAGCCGACGTAGCCGGGAGGGGCGCCGACCAGGCGACTGACGGCATGCTTCTCCGAATACTCGGACATGTCGATCCGCACGATCGCCTTCTCGTCGCCGAAGAGGACCTCGGCCAGCGCCTTCGCGGTCTCCGTCTTGCCGACTCCGGTGGGCCCCAGGAAGAGGAAGCTGCCGATCGGCCGGTTCGGATCGCTCAATCCGCTTCGGCTCCGCCGGATCGCATCGCTCAGGAGCGAGAGCGCCTCATGCTGCCCGATGACCCGACGACCGAGCCTCTCCTCCAGCTGGATCAGCTTCTGCATCTCGCC
>JAKRSE010000441.1 GCA_022402505.1 Fimbriimonadaceae bacterium
ATCGACGGGTTGATCCTCAGCGAGCAGTCCACGAACGAGCGCCTCCGTCTGCTGGACCGGGCCGGTATGCCGACCGTCGCCCTCGGCCGGAGCCGCAACCTGCCGCCGAGCATCGGCGCCTGTTCCGGTGACGAGTCGGCGGTGGCGGAGGCCGCCGTCGGGCATCTGGCGGACCTCGGACATCGTCGCCTGCTCATGATCGACGGCCCCACGGATCCTCATGCATCCGGCGGAGACCCGCTCAGCGACATCGCCGTGGCCCGTGGCGAAGCGTTCGACTCGGCCGCTCATCGAAGGGGTCTCCAGGCCGAGCGACTCACGAACTGCGCGTGGGATCGGCTGGAGGACGCCGACCGCCTCATTCGCCGCCTGCGGGCCGAAGACCGTCCGACCGCCGTCTTTGCCGCCAACGATCGCATCGCCCTGCAGGTCCTGGCCATCCTCTCCGGACTCGGGCTGGAGGCTCCTCGTGATGTGAGCCTCGTCGGGGTGGACAATGACTTTCCGGCGAGTCCTCTGCTGAACAGCGGCCTGACGACCATCGACGTCCCCTGCGAGGAGATCGGTCGCCAGACCATCGCCTGCCTGGTCCGACTTCTGGCCGGAGAGCGCATCGAGTCCTGCCGGGTCCTGGTCGGCGGGGCCTCGCTGGTCGAGAGGTCCACCACGGGCCCGGCCGCCGGCTAGTTCGAGGCCTGGTCCTCGATTCCGTGGTGCTCGCAGTAGCGGCGGAAGAGGTTGTGGGCGGAAGGCCAGACGCTGTGCGGGCTCATGAAGTGGGCGAATTCGAAGGTGATCAGCTTTTCCGCCACCCGGGAGGCCCGCTCCGTCTTGTAGCGCAGGTACCGCCAGTCCGCCGGGGGAAACTTGATCGGCATGTCCCGGTCGAAGCTCTCGATGTTGCTCCAGAGGGTGATCCCGTAGCGGTCGGCCAGCGACTTGATCCCGGCGTGGAACTCGTCCAGTTCGGAGTACTGAATCTGCCCGTCCTGGAACGCGCAGATGTCGAACGATCCCTTGGTCGCTTCAAAGATCCGCTCCCAGTGGTCGAAGCTCTCGGCCATGGTGAAGGTGTCGCCGGCCCCGAACTGCTTGCTGCCCTGCGGGAAGGGAGAGATGAGGATGGGGACATCCTTCAGCTGCCGGCAGTGCCCGCCGATGTGGTTGAAGAGCTCGATGATGTGGCTGTCGTTGCGGCTCGTTTCGTGGGTCAGATACCAGCCCGCGAAGGCCTTGCGGTCTCCGTAGCGTTCCATGAACTCATCGAGGAAGGCCTTGTTCACGTCCACCTCCTTCCACCAGGATCGTCGCCACCAATGGCTGCCGGAGTCGTAGGTGCCGACCCAGACGCCCAGACCCGCCTCTTCCGCCAGATCGAAGAACATGTCGGCCAGGTCGTCGGCGACGGGAAGCAGGTTGGGGATGACTCGGCTCGGGAAGATGCATTTGTCCCGGTAACCGGACCGGATGATGATGACCGTGTCGATGCCGATCCTTCGGTAAAGCTGGAATTCGCGCCGCCAGTCCTCCCTGCCCCAGTTCTGACTGGGGATGTCATGGGTGATCTCGTCCAGAAATGTGCCGGTGATTCGCATCTCTGGAGGGGATGATGGCGGGAGAGGGGTCGCGATTTCTGGGCCGACTCACGCGGGGCCGCACCGCTTCGCCGCTCCGCTCCGTCTGGAAGGGCAGGCCAAAGGAATGGCGGGCGGAGGCCAGGGATGGCCAACTCTGTTCTCAGCCCCGCCTCGTTCCGGCGTCAATCAAGGCTCTCTCGCATGTCCATCGTCGGCAAATGGTATGGGTTCGGCCTCAGCGCCGCCTTCGATGCAGCCGTTCGGGCCCAGGAGCGGGGGGACTGGACGACGGCCGTCGAGTCGTTCCGCAAAGCCCTGGGCGAGAGCCATGAACCCGCCTTTCGGGCCGTGATCCGTCGGCGCCTGGCGAACGCTCTTGGTCGGCGTGCGGCCGAGTTTGAGGCCGACGAGCCTGCCGCGGAGCTTCTGGAAGAGGCGGTCCGGCTGGAGCCGGGATTCGCCGATCTCTGGCTGGCCCTCGCTCGCCGCCGCCATCGCCTTGCCGACGACCCCGGGATGGCCGAGGCTCTGGCCCATGCTCTGGAGCGGAACCCAGACTATGCGGAAGCCAGACTGGCCGAGGTCGCTCGCCGACTGATCGTCGGGGATGGTTCGCCGTGGGAGCCGGTGGATCGGCGGCCGGAGACCCTCCCCCAGGAGGCCCGAGACTGGCTCCGGGCGATCCGCGAGCGGGGCGGTGAGCCGGAATCTCAGGCCGCCGCCCTCCTCGCCTTCCGCCTGCGGCTCCCGGACCTGAAGCGGCTTGTCGCCGAAGCCGATGCGGCGGTCCGCAAGGGGAGTCTGGACGCGGCGGCGCAGCTCTGCCGTCAGGTCCTGGAACGGGAGCCCCGCTGGCCCGACGTCCGCTGCATGCTCGCCCAGATTCTGATGGAGCAGGGAAGCCTGGCCGAAGCCAGGCTGGAGCTGGAGTCATGCCTGGAGACGAACCATGACTACGCCGAGGCACTTGCGATTCTCGGCGTTCTGGCCCGACGACAGGGCGACGAAGACGAGGCGAAGCGGCGGTTTCGCCAGGCCCTGGCCGCCGACCCGGACGAGCCGATCGCCCGGGAAGAACTGAGCCGCCTGCCTCGCTGAGAGCCCCTGGTTCAGACCCAGCGGGTCAGGGCGTCGACCGAGTGTCGGTGATGGGGAAAGCCTTCTTCCGCCGGGACCCCGATGCTGACCAGGGCGGGCAGGAAGGCATGCTCCGGCAGACCGAAGAGCTCTCGGACCGCCTGGGGGTTGAAGCCGAGCATCGGCGAGGTGCCGTAGCCGTGAGCCTGCGCCGCCAGCAGCAGGTAGCCCATGAAGGTGTAGCCCTGCGCCCGGCCCCACTGGACCTTCGCCTCTTCGGTGTAGCTGCTGAAGTGGCCCAGGATCTGGTCCTTGACCCCGGCCGCTCCTTCGCCGAATCCGGGATGGATCACCTCATCCAGATTCGCCAGGGCCTCGGTCATGTCGGTGTAGATCACGAAGACGGCGGAACCTCCGCCGACCTGCGGCTGACCGAAGGCGGCTTCCTGGAGCTTCAGCTTGGTCTCGGCATCCTGCACCACAATCACGCGCCACGGCTGGATGTTCCAGGGCGAGGGAGCGAGCGAGGCGACGCGGATGATCTCGCGGAGATCAGCTTCGGGAATGACGGCATCCGTGTACTTGCGGATCGACTTGCGGGCTTCGGCGGCTTGGGTGACGGTGAGCATGGTCGTTGACTTTGCAACGAGTTCATACGCCGAAATCACTTCTCAATCGTCACGGTCCCGGGCTCTCCCTCGCGGCCGAGGATCGTGATTTTCACCGGCAGGAACTGCTTGATCACCCAGGCCATCGTGATGAGCCGCCGGGTGATGAAGGAGGTGGAGAAGACGGTCTTGCCGTCGGCCAGCACGGCGGGGATCAGGGCCTGATCGGCCAGGTAGGCATCCAGCGTGGAGGCCGAATCGTGCCAGTCGTTGAACGAGCGGCAGGCGGCGAAGGCGAGCTGGTCGGCCGGAATCTTTCCGATCGAGGCGGAGCCGGAGCCCATCCCTCGCTCGTAGCGGGCCCAGATCGTCAGGCAGGCGCCGGTGGCCCGGGCATGGACGGGCACAACCTCCACCTCGGGGTCCAGGGCCTTGGCCGAGAGGAGCTGTCGGGCCGCCTCCACCTGGGTTTCGACGAATCGGTCGGGCTGGCCGTTGTGGGTGAGCACCAGGCCGCACTCCTGCAGGCGCCCTCGGGAGGTCCATTGCAGGGGTTCGCAGGCGCCGGGCTCGATGTCCACGGAGATTTCGCCTCGTGCGCCGTAGCCGAAGCCGGCCGTCTGGAGCGTCGGCAGGATGACGAGCCCTTGGACTTCGTGGACTCGGCAGGTGGATCGTTCGAAGGCGTCGTACCCCAGGACGTGGGCTCCGTGGGTCTCGCCGGCAACGGTGAGCCTGCTCCAGGCTCCGGCTCGGCAGAGGACCACGGCGAGGCTCTGGGCCACGACCAAGGCGGAGCCCGGCACCATCCCCTGTTCGTGGGCGTGGATGTCCAGCAGGGTGTTCACCGCGCGGGGCATGTGGCGGGGCTGAAATGTGATCCGGTCGCTCCGCAGATCGGCGTCGTCCACGTCGGCCCCGCAGGCCGCGCCGATCGCCTGAAGAAAGGTGAGGTCTTCGGCATTGAGTCCGGGCTTGCGGAGCGCTCCTCGGATCGAGCGGACCGTCACCGGCTGCTGGGTGAGGGCGCTCATCTGCAGGGCGGTGCGGAAGAGCGCGCCGCCGCCCTCGCCGTGGGACCCGTTGAGGTCGATGTGCCGAGCTTCCGTCCTCAAGTCCGCCGCCTCAGATCTTTGCCTGGAAGATCAGGGCTTCCAGGGTCTTGATGGCGTAGGCCAGTCCGATGAAGAAGACGACTCCGGCGAGGATCTCGTGGATGGGGAATCCGACATTGGTGTTCAGAGCCTGTCCACCCTGGCCCATGGTGACCTCGGCGATCGCCCGGTTGGCCCCGCCGATCGCCTGCAGGATCATGGCCGCCACCGGGGCTCGGAACAGCACGTAGAGCCCGATGGCCCCGATCACCAGCGCGGG
>JAKRSE010000442.1 GCA_022402505.1 Fimbriimonadaceae bacterium
CCGCGGTCCATCGCGCGGCGGCGGCTCTCGGGAACCGGAAGTCTTCGATCAGGGCGGCCTCGCTCAGTCGAAGGAACTCCTCGGCCTGCAGATGGAGCAGGTCGAGCCGGGCCAGGCATCGGGTGACCGTCTTGCCGCCGATCCCGGGGGTGCGGGCCAGGGCCAGGGTCAGGGTGCGTCGTGCCGGGTCCATCGGTCTCCCTGGGGGCAGTTTATCCGGCGGGTCGGCGGAAGGCGGGCCGCGTTCACTCGGCCGGTCGCGGGGAGGCGAGCGACTTGGCTGCCACCCAGAGCCGATCCCATTCGTCCGCACTCAGCTCGGCGAGCGGTCGGTCGGCGGAGGCCTCCATCGCCGAGAACCGAGACTGGAACCGGTCCAGCATCCGGCGGAGCGCCTCTTCCGGGTCGATCCGCCGCCAGCGGGCGACATTGACCAGGGTGAAGAGAAGGTCGCCGAGTTCGTCGGCCGCGTGGTCCGGGTCGCCGGATTCGACCGCTTCCCGAAGCTCGCCCAGCTCCTCCGCGACCTTGTCCCAGACTCCGTCCTCGTCCTGCCATTCGAACCCGGCTCGGGCGGCCCGCTTGCTGATCTCCATCGCCCTCATCAGGGCGGGCATGGCTCGGGGCACGCCGGCGAGGACGGATTCGGGCTCGGCCCGAGCCGCCTTCTCTTCCCGCTTGATGCGGTCCCAGTTCTTCAGGACCTCGTCGGCGTCGGCCGCCTCCAGGTCCCCGAAGACGTGGGGATGGCGACGGAGAAGCTTCTCGGTGAGGGTTCGGATCGGCGCTTCGATGTCCCAGGCTCCGGCCAAAGCCTTCATCTGGGTGTGCATCAGGGGCTGGAGCAACACGTCGCCCAGCTCTTCGATCATCGCGTCGTCCGACTTATGGTCGATGGCCTCGATCAGCTCGTAGGCCTCTTCGATGAGGTGCCTTTGGAGTGATTGATGGGTCTGGGCCTGATCCCAGGGACAGCCGCCGGGGCCAAGCAGCCGGTCCACGATCCAGACCAGGCCATAGAATCCGCCGGGGTGGTCGGTCTGCATGGCCGGGATGCAGAGCACCGCGTCCGCCTGCCAGGGGAGGTCCTCGGAGAGGAGCCGGTTGGCCCGGCGGTCCCCGGCGATCACCGAGACCGGGGTCGCCGCCGGGTACAGCCGGAGGAGCCGCTCCACGACCGGATGCGGCGATTCGAAGCCGATGAACAGCTGATGCGCCCGCTGATCCGGCTGGAGCAGGGTCGGGGCCTGGTGGACCTGAACCGAACCCTTCCAACCCAGCCGGGTCATCAGCGGCTCGATCATCATCCGCCGCCGAAGAGGGACTTGAGGGTCGGTTCGAAGGGCGAGCCGAGGAAGTCGATCTTGGCCTTGCGCCGCATCTCGTCCATCAGGAGCATCATGTTGACCCTTGCGCCGCCCCGGTCGATCATCAGCCGGCGTCGGATTTCGGCCCGAAGGGTGTCGTCCAGCGGGCGGACCTGCTTCTCCAGGAGGTCTTCCAGCCAGAACTTGGCCCAGGTGTTGCCGCTGTTCATCCAGGGGGTGCGGCCTCCCTTCTGAAGCTTCAGGACTTCGGATCGGAGCGGATCGCCGAGGTCGTCGTCGGCGATGGTGGCGAACCGGCCTTCATTGCGTCGGCTCATGTCCTGGCTGAACTCGGCCGCGACATCCCCCCAGGCTCGGCCGGCCGTGAGGGCGGCATCGACCTTCTCGCGGTTCGCGGGATCGCTGACGCTGATGACTCGCAGGACGTAGCGGCGGGGCAGGGTGTAGAGGGTGGCGATATTGCCCCGGTAGAACTGGTCCACCTCTTGGTTGGTGATGTTCACGCCCTGAGTGACGATCTTGAACTGGCTCAGCTCGTAGCGGCTGTCCCATCGGAACTCCGCCTCTCCGAGTCCGGCCTCTTGGAACGACTGCCAGATGCCCGGCTCGTCCCGCTTGCGTCGGGCGACCTCGGCGTCGATTTCGGCCTCCGAAGGTGCGACTCCGCGCTGCTGGGCCAGCTGGAACATCAGGACCTCATTGATGAGCTGCTGGAGTGTGAAGAGTCCGGGCGCGCCGGGAACGAAGTTCGAGCCGCTCA
Source organism: Fimbriimonadaceae bacterium (assembly GCA_022402505.1). Taxonomy (GTDB): domain Bacteria; phylum Armatimonadota; class Fimbriimonadia; order Fimbriimonadales; family Fimbriimonadaceae; genus JAKRSE01. Next base: position 2,089 of record JAKRSE010000442.1, read on the forward strand.
TGCGCCCGACTCCGGGAAGGAACTGCATCCGGGTGAAGTAGGTCTGCCCGGTGATCGGTTCGCCGTTCACGCGGACAACCACGCGGTTCGGGTCCACCTGGGCTGCGGCGAAGGCGGCGGCAGCGGTCGCCGCCAGGATCAGCAGGGTGCGAAGGGTCCTCATGGGGTCTCTGGTGCTCCAGACGGTTCAGGGGTCGCGGCAGGCACGGCCTTCGGGACCTCCTCCCAGTCGTTGATGAAGTCGTGGATGTCCTGATCGACGGAGGGCATCGGTTCCACGCCGAGGGCCCAGGTGGCCGAAGAATCGAGGGCGGAGAACCTGGGCCGGCGGGCGGGTGAGGGCCGATCTTCAGTTCGAATCGGCTCGACGTGGACGTCGTGCGGCAGGCCGGAGACTCGGGACGCCTCGCCGACCAGCCGAGAGGCGAACTCGTGCCAGGTCATCGTCTCCGGTCCGGCGGCATGGTAGAGGCCGTGCGGCGCGGCCTGGAGGGCGAGATCGACCAGGACCCGTGCCAGCGACCGGGCCGAAGTGGGGTTGCCCGACTGGTCCGCCACCACGCGAAGAGGCTTGCCTTCCATCCACGCCTTCAGGATCGACTTGGGGAAGCAGCTGCCGAAGACGCCGTAGAGCCAGGAGGTCCGGACGACGACCCCGTGGCGGGCGTTTTCCAGCACCTTCTCTTCGCCGAAAAGCTTGGAGCGGCCGTAGGCGTTGATCGGATGGGTGCGGTCGTCCGGCCGATAGGGGATCTCCGATTCGCCGTCGAAGACGAAGTCGGTGCTGACGTGGATCATCTTCCAGCCCCGTTCGCTGCAGAGAGCGGCGAGGGCTCCGGGGCCGACTCCGTTGATGCTGAGGGCCCGGGTGAACTCCTCCTCGGCCCGGTCCACGGCGGTGTAGGCGGCGCAGTTGATCAGCCAGGAGACCTCGGCCGGGTCTCGCCGGATGCGGTCGAGATGGGTCATGGAGGTGATGTCGAGCTGCTCCCGATCGGTCGCGGTCACCGGAAGGCCGCGATGCTGCAGCTCGCGCACGACCTCTCGGCCCAGCATCCCCTCGGCTCCCGTGACGAGAAAGCTCACGCCGTCCATCCTTCCCTTGTACCCGGCTTCCGGGTACCTTGAAGGACGTGCTGAGGTTGGGTTTCGCCGCGCTCCTGGCGGTCGTTGGGCTTGGAGCGGGGGCGGCGCCCATCACGCTCTACATCGAGCGGTCTCCGACAACCGCTGAACTGAGGACCCTGAACACGGGCGCGAAGCACGAGCCGGCTCAGGGCGCACTCCTGGGCGCCTACATCGACCTCGATTCCACAAACACGGATCTCTACAAGGATTCGACCGGGATCAACCGGCGGATGCCGGATGCCTTTGAGCGGCAGACGGGTCGGCAGCATGCCACCTACTTCTTCTACCTCGGCTACGGCCGTCCGGCTCCTGAGGATTGGATCACCCTGCTGGGGATGCAGGGCCGGGTCGTCCACATCGCCCTGGAGCCGAACAACGGCCTGGAGCTGGTCCGCGACGACGCCTATCTGAGGCGACTCGCCGCCTCGCTGGCCAACACCAAGACGCCGATTCTCCTTCGCTTCGCCAGCGAGATGAACGGCGATTGGCTGGCCTGGAACGGCAATCCCGAGCTCTACAAGGAGAAGTGGCGGCTGGTGACCCGCGTGATGCGGGAGACGGCGCCCAACGTGGCGATGGTCTGGTGTCCCTACGCCACCCCCATTCGGAACATCGACGCCTACTATCCCGGCGACGAGTGGGTGGACTGGGTGGGGGTGAACATCTACAACGTCACCTACTTCAATCAGAACCGCAAGACCCCCGCCCGGCAGGTCGGCCCGACCGAGCTCCTCGACCCGATCTACGAACGGTATGCCGCCCGCAAGCCGATCATGATCGGCGAATATGGAGCGACCCACTACTCCCGGATCGAAGATCGGAGCGTCCCGGAGTTCGCCATCGGGTGCATCCGCAGCCTCTATTCGGCGCTGCCCCGCCGCTACCCGCGGGTGAAGGCCGTGGTCTACTTCAACACCAACAACATGGACCTGGCCCATGCGCGGAACAACAACTACGCCGTGACCCAGCATCCTCGGGTCCTGCAGGTCTACCGGGAGAAGATCGCTTCGCCCTGGTTCCTGAGCCGGATGCCCGCCGCCGACGCTGCGCCGATGCCTCAGCCGATGCCGCTCCGCACCGACGAGCGGGTCTCCGGGACGATCACCCTGAGCAGCTGGGCCCCCTTCCACCAAGGCGATCTGAACCTGCGGCTGCGAGTCGGGGGGCGGATCGTGTTCGAAGCTCCCGACGCATCCGGCTGGGAGACCCGGCTGGACACGACGACTCTGCCGAACGGCCGGGTTTCGGTCGTGGCGGAGACCCGGAACGGCCGCCGAGTGGTCAGCCGGGCCCGAGGGACCCTGCTGGTCCAGAACTGAATTCCGGCATTCGGGTAACTTCCCGGTCCGCGCCCGGACGTAGCTCAGTGGATAGAGCATCGGTCT
>JAKRSE010000443.1 GCA_022402505.1 Fimbriimonadaceae bacterium
GTGGATGCTGGGCGGACTGGCGCGACGTCCGAACTCCGAACTGCCGGTTCGGCTGAATCTGGAACCTCTGGACCGAGTGAATCGCCCCTTCCAGCGGGACATCGAGCCCCTGGTCCGGGCGCTGCGGGGCGAATCGCCGCTGATGGAGGCTCTGGCTCGCAGGCCGCGGGACCTGGCCGGCCTCTTCACCCACGAACGCCACCTGGCGACCGCCCTGGAGATGGGCCCGGGAGATCGCTGGTTCCGCCCCTCCCGAGGCTCGGCCGGCTTCTCGCTGATCCGGACCGAGGACGGGTCAGCCGACTGACGCCAGCTTCAACAGGGCGTCGATCGACTTCTGGAGCATCGCGGCGCTCCGTTCGTCCGAGATGTCTCCAGATTCATCCAGAACCTGGTGGGCCCGCCCGACGGCCGCCTGCTCGGGCACCACGAGGCAGCGGACATCGGCGAGGATCAGCCGGAGGGATGAGGCGGCCCGCAGGCCTCCCATCCCCCCTGGCGAAGCGCTCAGAATGAGGGCAGGCTTCCCTGCCCATTCGTTGCCCGTCTTGGGCTCCTCGTAAGTCCGACTCGTCCAGTCGATGAGGTTCTTCAGGAGCGGCGTCGGGCCCGCATTGTATTCGGGCGAGGCGAAGATCAGGGCGTCGGCGGCCCGGACGGCCTGCTTCAGGCTCCAGACTCCCGCCGGGCAGCCATGCTCGGCCTCGAGGTCGCCGTCGTAGAGGGGGATCTCGGCCTGTCGGACATCGAAGGCATCGGCTTCGTGCCCCGCCTGCCGACACCGCGCCAGGGCGGCTTCCAGCAGGCGGGCGTTGAGAGATCCGGTTCGAATGGAGCCCGAAAGGCCGAGAACCCGCATCAGTAGGTGGCGTCCGGGAAGTAGTTGTCCTTGGCGGTCTCGGGGGTGATCAGCTTCAGCTCGACGAGGCGGGTCTCCTGGGTCTCCGGCTTGCGGCCTTCCTTCAGAAGCTCGACCGCCGTTCGGATGCCGTCGGTGATCATCGAGGGCGGATAGGTGACGGTGGCCGGGTAGAGGGGGTCGCCGTCCATGATCCGCTTGATGATCTCCTTCTTGCCGCCGCCGCCAAGCATCCAGATGCCTTCCGCTCGGCCGGCCTCCTTCAGCGCCTGCTCCACGCCTTCCGACATGTCGTCGTCGCTGGACCAGATGGCGTCGATCTTGGGGTGCTTGGTGAGCATGACCTGCATCACTTCCAGCGACTTCTGGCGGTTCCAGTTGCCCGGCTGACTCTCCAGAATGCGGATGTTCGGCGACTTGGCGATCTCGGCTCGAAAGGCTTCCACGCGGTCCGTGTTGACGGTGCTCGGCAGGCCCTCCAGGATCACGATGTCGCCCTTGCCGCCCAGCTTCTCGGCCATGTATTCGGCGGCCATTCGACCGAAGGCCTTGTTGTCTCCCTGGACGAAGGCATGGGCGACGGGCTCGGTGAAGCCTCGGTCCACACTGACCAGGAGGATGCCCTTGTCTCGAATCTGCTTGGCGATGGGGGTGAGCGGGGCCGACTCGGTGGCGAGCACGACCAGGGCGTCCACCCCCTGAGTCATCATCGTCTCCAGGTCGTTGATCTGGTCTTCCGGCTTGTCGGCCGTCTGGATGTTGAACTCAAATCCAGGGTGCTTCTTGGATTCTTCGTTGGCCCAGTAGACGACTCCGCCGGTCCAGCCGTGGGTGGCGGCGGGAATGCTCACGCCGATCTTGAAGGTCTTGCCGCCTTCCGGAGCGGCGGAAGAGGTGGTCTCTCCGGCGGGCGCGGGGGTCTCGGCGGGGGCCGAACAGCCCACGAGTCCGAGGCCGATGGCTCCCAGAGCCAGCAGGGGGGTCAGGGTGCGTCGCATCGTTGCGCCTCCCATTCTGACTCAATCCGGCGCGGATTTCGCGGCTGCCGACCGGTGCGGGTAACTTTCGGCCGATGATCGCCTCCCTGACCATCGCCCTGGCCGCCGGCGTTCCGGCCCGGCCCGATCTCGCGGCCCTGGGGCGTCGGCTGGATGGAATCAGTCGAAACTTCGCCGGCCGGCTCGGCTATCGGCTGACCGTGCTGGGGGCCGACGGTTCTCGGCAGAGCATCGGCGAGCGGGACGACGAGCGGTTTCCCAGCGCCTCGACGATCAAGACGATGGTGATGTACGAGGCCTATCGACAGATCGAGGAAGGTCGTCTGAGCCTGGACACCCAGGTGCCGCTGTGGGAGAAGGCGCGGCGTCACTCCAGTCTGTGGGCCTCCTACCTGGACGAGGGGCTGAAGGTGGACATCGACGGCCTGATCAGTCTGATGATGAGCTACAGCGACAACACTGCCACCGTGGTCTTGGCCGAGAAAGTGGGCGCCCGGGCGATCAAGGCTCGGATGGAGGGTCTGGGGTACCGCAACACCTACTGGACCAGCTACCCGCCTCAGGAAGACCTTCAGTTGGTCCGACTCAGGCAGACCTTCGCGAACATGGGAGTGACCAGTCCGGCCGAAATGAACGACTTCTTGGTTCGCCTGGCGACCGGCCGAGGGATCGGGCTCAGCGAGGCGGCCAGGCAGAAGATGATCCGTGTGATGAGCCGTCAGTATTGGGACGACTTCATCTCCTACAATGTGCCCCCGGACGTGGTGGTGGCCTCCAAGGTCGGCGCGTTGAACCGGTCTCGGTCCGACACGGCGATCGTCTTCGGTCCGCGCCCCTATGTGCTCACGGTCTACACCGACAATCAGAAGGATCGGCGATGGGTTTCGGACAACGCCGGAGACGAAGCGATCCGCCGAATCAGTGGTCTCGTGTGGAACTCAATCAACCCGGATCGCCCCTATTCGCCCCCGAAGGACGCCAAGAAGTGGGCTCCGACGGGGGGAAGCGTCGAGTAGCCCATCGTTCGACCCATTCTTCGGCCGGCGGGTCCCATTCTGGAGAAATCTTGGCTGCACGTTAACATCGGCCGCCGATAGTTTCCTTTGTCCGCGCTCAGCAGTTCAAGCAAGGAAACGGCAGGCAGAGACGACAAGCAGTTCGAGGGCGCCCCAGCAAGGGCGCCCCTTTTTTTGCCGTTCAGTCCTCGTCTTCGTCGCCCTCGGCTTCGCGGCCGATAGCCGGACCTTCCTCGTCGTCTCCCTCGCCGCCGCCGCAGCCGAGGATGCCGAAGCTGAGAAGCGCGCCGAGCGCGGGGACGAGCAGGAATCGATTCCACTTGGTCATCCCCGCATTCAACGCAGGACGAGGTCCATCCGTCGGCATCTTCAGAATCGAAGTTCGAACGGGACGACCGCCTTCAGGATCAGCTGAGGCCGGAACGTCCGAGCGTTCGGATCGCCGAAGATCACGAAGTATTCCGCTCCGAGCCCGCCGCTGCGTCGCCAGCTGAGGTGCCAGTTGATGTCGCCGTTCCGCTCGATCAGCCGACCGCCGATCGACTCGTAGAGGCCTCGGTCCCAGTTGGCGGAGAAGATCGTCTGCCGGCTCTCCTCGAAGTGGTCCACCCACTGGGCGGAGACCCCGGTCTGGACCCGCCGCCAGGGCCGGATGCTCCAGCCGACCTGGTGCGCGGTGAAGGTCCGGCCCGCCAGGCTGCCGCGTCGGTAGTCCACGAACCATCTTCGGTAGGGGTTGCCGCGAGGCCATTCCAGGTTCACCCGGGCCAGATGGTTGCGGTCGTCCTCGAAGGCGCCCTGCTCGTAGGAGACGTCCAGGTCGGCCAGGTTTCGGAAGGTCAGCGAGCCCTCGACTTCGAAGCCCTTGGAATAGCGATCACCGTTCCGCCGCTCCGCGAAGTCCACGCTCGCCCCGACCTCGGTCTCCAGCAGCACCCCGCCCGGCTGGGGGCGTTCCCAGTTGTAGCCCATGTTCACCCGGCGGAAGTCCCGCTCGGACCAGAAGCCGAGGGCGGGATTGAAGCCGGCCTCCACCTCGGTGTAGTCCAGGCCGAATCGCGACCCGACTCCGCCGTAATCCAGGCCGGCCGCTCCGGCCAGAGCGGTCCCCTGGGTCTGATCCTGGGTCATGTTCAGGTTGCCGTAGGCGCTCCAGTCGCCGAACCGTGTGCTGGACTGCACCCGGGCCGCGTGGTTGTTCCGACCCCGCGCAATCCGGCCGACATAGGCAGCGCTCAAGCTGGCCGATCCGTTCAGCTGACGCTCGGCCGAGGCGACCAGGTTCAGCTCGTCTCCTTGGTTCACCGCCGCAAGCAGACTGCCGGACGTGCGGTCATCCAGGGATCCGTAGGCATTGAGGCCGTAATCGAACTCGGCGATCCTTTGACTGGCGAAGAGACGCCGACCGCCGCCGCCGACCCGCAGGAACCCTGCGCCCTCTTGGAAGAAGGGTCGCGACTCGCCCGCCAGCCGCTCGAAGTAGCTGAAGTCCAGGCTGAGGACTTCGTTCTCGATGTTTCGGAAGTCCGGCAGAATGGTGCCGATCAGGGTCAGGCTGGAACCCAGCTGGGTCTTGGCATCGAGCCCGGAGTTCAGCAGGGTCTTGCCCGAATCGAAATCGAAGCCCGCGTACCCGTAGGGCAGCAGGCTGATGGGAGCGCGGGCGGGCCGAGCCGGGATCGGAGTCTGGAACATCCGCGGGGTGTCCTCAGCGTT
>JAKRSE010000444.1 GCA_022402505.1 Fimbriimonadaceae bacterium
CTTGTCCGCAACCCGCGAACAAGGGCGTTAAATCTTAGACCTTCGGGGAGCAGGTTTGCGAGAAACGCAGGCAGATCATGTCCGAAGGAGGCCGCCTCCCGGTTCGGCAGATGGAGCGAAATGCCTGGCGGCGTGCATCGACTCTCGGAGGCGTCGGGAAGCGGATGGAGTTCCGTCCCTCCAGGCACTCGACGAAGCTCGGCCATCCGGACTCCCCCGCGCAGGATCTCGAGGCGCGGCGCATCGGGTCCGCTCAGATCATTCATCGCGCTCGACCTCTTCAAGGCTCAACCGAAGCCCCAGCACCCGAGCCGCCTCAGCGATCATGCCGATCTGGGCCGTCCCTTTTCCACGCTCCACCTGTGAAAGCCAGTTCGGGTGGCAGCCTGCCAGGTCGGACACGTCCTGCAATGTCAGGCGGAGGAGCCGCCGTCGCTGACGCAGGATGCCGCCGATCCGCAAAGCATCATCGAAGGATTCTCCCATGATCGCATGAATTATGCGCCATCTTGATGGAACGTAGAGGATGAACCGCGGGAATTCGACCGATTTTCATCCGATCATGGGAACAACTTCGTGGCGCAGGGCACGCTTAGAACGTTTTTCATGCGAACGCGTGAAAACAAGAATGAACTGGACCCAAATCCGACCAACGAGCCGTCTCCGCGAAAGAACTTCACACGCTCGCATGAGTTCTGTTCAGCGTCCGGGTGAGTCTCCGCAATGCCCCCCAGTCACCCCAGGGCCGTCAGCCAGTGCTGAAACGCCTCGTCCGCCGCCGCGAGCTTCAGGGCCCGGCGTTCGGATTTGGCTTTGGGATTCTCCGGCGGGTCGGGGAAGAGGCCCCAGTTGATGTTCATCGGGGCGAATTCGCGCTCCGTGTCGTCCTGCAGGTGGCTGATCAGCGAGCCGTAGGCGCAGTGGCGCGGCGGCATGGAGGGCTCCAGGCCGGCCGCAAGCCGAGCCAGCTGAACCGCCACATAGATCCCCATCGCCGCCGATTCGACATAGCCTTCGACCCCCGTCAGCTGGCCCGCGACGAAGAGACCCGGCCGCGACCGAACCTCCAGCCAAGAGGTCAGGGCCTTCGGAGCCTCGACGTAGGTGTTCCGATGGATCACCCCCAGCCGCACGAACTCAGCCTCGGCCAGACCCGGGATCATCCGCAGAACCTCCTGCTGCACCCCCCACTTCATCCGGGTCTGGAAGGCGACGAGCGAATAGAGCGTCTTCTCCCGATTCTCCGGCCGCAGCTGGACCACCGCCCAGGGCCGTCGCTCGGTCCGAGGATCGCGCAGACCGACGGGCTTGAAGTTGCCGAACCGCAGCGAATCCCGCCCCTTCGAGGCGATCTCCTCGATCGGCTTGCACCCCTCGAAGTACTTCGGCTCCTCGAAATCCTTCAGAGGCACCCGATCGGCGGCCAACAGGGCGTCGATGAACCGCTCGTACTCCTCCTTGTTGAAGGGACAGTTGAGGTAGTCGTCGCCCTCGCCCTTGTCGTAGCGGCTCTGGGCAAAGATGATGCTCCGGTCCAGCCCCGCCGCCTCCACCGTCGGCGAAACGGCGTCATAGAAGTAGAGGTGCTCCTGACCGGTCTGCTGGGCCAGCCACTTGGCAAGGGGCTCGGAGGTCAGCGGCCCGGTCGCCAGAACCACCTGATCTCCGGCTGCCAGGGCCGCCTCGGCGTCGTCGGGGGTGAAGACCTGCCGGCAGACTTCGATGAGCGGCTCCGCTTCGATCGCCTCGGTCACCGCCTGAGCGTAGCGGTCGCGGTCCACCGCCAGCGCCGCCCCACCGGGCACGCTGTGAGCCTCGCCGGTCGGGATCACCAGCGAGCCGAGGGCGGTCATCTCCGTCTTCAGGCGGCCTGCAGGAGAGTCCGGAAGCCGTGACTTGAAGCTGTTCGAGCAGACCAGCTCGCTGAAGAGGCCGGTCTGGTGGGCCGGGGTCATCTGAACCGGCCGCATCTCCCAGAGCCGGCATGCGATTCCCCGCCGAGCCAGGCCCCAGGCGCACTCCACCCCGGCAAATCCTCCCCCGACCACATGAACCATCCCGCCATTGTGCCGCTCCGCCAGGCAGCCCGCCCGGGCCGAACGGCGGATCGGGCGGACCGATTCGACCCTCCCAATCGTCTCAGCTTCAAGAGACTTCATGCCAAGGATCGGCCAAGCTTTTGGGATCGTTGCCGCCCTGCTGGCGGCGGCGGGGTCATCGGGTCAAAACCCGCCCGCCGGCCTGCTCACGCCCGGAGATCGCTGGGTCCTGCCCTCGGGCGCAGAAATCACCCGCGCCGAGTCGCAGGGAGAGCTCCTGGCCGCCGCCGAAGGCACGCCCGGAGTCGCCTGGATCAGCCGAAGCCTTTCCGGCCGAACCCTGGTGCTCCGCCGAGCCAACGGCTCCGTCACCACCTGGCCGATGCCCGCCGACCTGGAAGCGGGTCGCCTCGCCTGGATCGGTTCGAGCCTCGGGCTCCTCAACGACCAGGGCGGCGAACTGTGGGACCCCGCGACCAAGTCACTGGTGACGGCCGAAAAGGTCCTGCCCGCCCCGGCCGCCGCGCTCCTCGATCGGTCCCATGTCATTGCCGGGCCCGGAGGGCTTCTCGCCTTCATCCGCCCCTTCGCACTGATCGACGTGGAGGGAGGCCGCCGTACCCAGTCGGCGATCACCATGTTCGCCCAGGCCGGGCCCGATTGGCGCGAGTTGGGAACAACCGTCACCACCGCCCCCCGATACCGCCAGATCCGCGACGCGAAGTTCGACCGGAACGGCCGGTACCAGTCGGCGGGATTCAGCCTGTCCGCGCTCCGGATCGCACTGACCGAGGAGGGGTTCGTGGCCCTGGAAGACGAAGCCGTGCTCCAGGCGCCCCTGACACGGCCCGCATGGGTGCCCAAGCGCATGCCCGTGCAGGGGCCGACCCCGCTCTGGAGCGAGCCGATGGCCGTTTCCGGCGGGCGGCTGTGGCGATCCACCGGAGGGCGGCTGACGAGCCAAAGCCTGGAAGACGGAACCTGGAACGCCCACATCCACACCGCCGGCCCGCTCAAGCCGCTCCGCCTGGAACCCGACGGCAGCGGCGGCATCTGGGCGGTCGAGCCCACGCGGGCGGTTCGGTTCCACCCGACGACTCCCACCCCCGGGGCCTTCTGGCTGCCGATGGGGCGGACCGCCGAGCTGACCCAGCCGCAGCAGACCCTGATCCAGGAGCTTGAGAGCTGGCTGGACACCCCCTACGCCCTCGGCGGGACCACGCGGTCCGGCGTCGACTGCAGCGGTCTGGCCGGTCAGGTCTTCCAAAGGATCGGGATCACCCTGCCGCGGACCAGCGAACAGATCCGGAGCGCCGGGACACCCGTGACCGGTGAGCTGAAGGTCGGCGACCTCATCTGGACCCCGGGCCATGTCGCGGTCTATGTCGGAAACGGCGAGACCATCGAGGCGGTCAATGCCGGGGTCAAGCGAATGACGCTCTGGCGGTTCACCGGCTTCGAAGTCCGCCGCGTCCTGCCGTAGCCGCTCTCTGGGCCGGGCTTGGCGCGTGCCCCCTGCCCGCCATCTGCCCTTCATGATCGGTGCGGGTGACCTTGCTGCCTGGGGTGTTGAACACCAGAGCCCCGCCGGCCGCCAGCCCCGCCTGGTTCTGCTTCCGGACCCGCATTCCATCGGCCCGGTAGGTGTAGGCCGTGCCCGACGTTAGCGCAACACTCGGCTCACTGCCGTCATCGCATCGGCTACCGCCAGCGCCAAGCCTATCGTAAGCAGCAGAAGAATGAAGTGAAGGTTCAGCTTTTTGGAAGTGATGTAGCAAGCGAATCCATAGAGAACTGCTGCCAAGGTGATCAAATGACCAAGCGAGGCTAGAGACACAGGGACACCTTTCACCAGAATCCTTGGACGCTATCAATATCCATAGACACAAGCGCACCGATCTGCAAAAGTGTTTGAGCGAACAAGCCGGCAAGAGCTGGGCCCGCGGGAGATTTACCCGCCACACCCATTCCCTCAATCATCATGGTCATGATCGCGGAATACGTAGCTAACACGATTGTGATGGCTTGACTGGCCAGGGATGAAAAGGATCCAACCAGAGCATTGCGGTTTGAATCATCCCCGACCACCAGCGTAGTGAAATTTGACATGGCAATGCCCATCGCCGCAACAGCCACCGTGCAACACCACGCGGAATATACTCCGTTGGCAGGGTCGAGTGCCATCACTCCGGCCAGCACGCCGAATCCCAAGAGCCCTGCGGTGCCACCTACGACAAGAAACTGCAACCACAGGATCGTTCCTGACGACATTGATGCGGTTCTGCCATTGAAATCCAACATCAACGTCGGCGAATTCGAGGCATACACAAACCAGTTGAACCCGTCCCGCGCCGGATCCTCCGACACAAACCGTCCCGTCCCCGGCTCGTAGTACCGGGCCCGCATGTAGATCAGGCCGGACTCGTCGTCCTGCACATGGCCCAGGTTCGCGACGTAGCGGCCGGAGGGGCCTCCGGTGGTTGCGCCCGAGCGCACGGCTCCCCAGACATCATAGGAACGGAGGTTGCCCACGTTC
>JAKRSE010000044.1 GCA_022402505.1 Fimbriimonadaceae bacterium
CTGCACCAAACCCCGAAGAGAGCCGCCGAGAGACTCGCCAGTGGCCTGGAATCGAGGAGCTCCCGCAGCCAGGCATAGAGCAGCATGACGGCCGCCGCAACCAGCAGGGCGTTGGTGAGCCCGTAGCCCGCGGCGCGATCCCTGTAAAGAGCGTTGTCCAGCTCGAAGAAGAGGGTGGAGATCGGCCGGTAGAAGTGGTTTTCCAGCGGCCAGTCGCCCGCGAACCAGGCCCAGGGGTTGCCGACCTCGCGAATCTTGGCGAGGAGGACGCGGGTGTCGGAATCGTCCATCATCCCCGCCGAACGGGAATGGCCCCAGACGATGAGGATCGAGACGATCAGCGGCGGAATCAGCCAATACCAGCCCGTCCTCAGTTTCCGCACGGCCAGATTGTCTCACATGCCCGCACGGTAGGCGGGAAGATCGTCGCCTGGGACCCTGGGGAATCGTTTCGGCTCCTCAGGCGTTCTGAAGGGTGATGACGAAGCTGACCTCCTCCTTCGCCCTGGCCGTTGCCGGCCTCGCCGTCGTCGGTCTGGCCGCCGCCGCCTTCGCCCAGCCCCGCGCCAAGGTTCTCGGCCTGGTCGGCAAGGCCATGCCCGCCTTCAGCATGAAGACGGTCGACGGGAAGACCCTGAACAACGCCAACACCCGCGGCAAGGTGGTCGTCCTCGATTTCTGGGCCACCTGGTGCGGCCCCTGCAAGGCGGCTTCGCCGACGATGCAGGCGCTCCACCGGGCGAACGCCTCCAAGGGTCTGGTGATGGTCGGCGCGAACGGCCTGGAGTCGGCCGCGGGACCGAAGCCGGCCCGCGACTACGCGGCCAAGAACAAGTACACCTACACCTTCACCTATGACAACGACAAGCTCATGGAGCGGATCGGGGTCCAGGGTGTTCCCACGTTCATCGTCATCGACCGCCGCGGCACGGTCCGGTACGTCGCCACCGAGTGGAGCGAGAAGACCAAGCGAGAACTGACCGCCGCCGTCAACCGAGAAATCGCCCGCCGCTGATTCGGCCGGGACGAGGCTCAGGTGCGGCGCATCCTTCACAACCCTGTCAAAGCAAGGCCACCGGGCCATGCGCCCCACCGCCTCAACTGTCGCTCAACCGAGAGTGAACTCCCGTTGAAACCGCTGACCGGATGCAGGTCCCGCGCCTCACTGGAGGGGGACGGATCTCCAGACCTCTTGGCCGAATCAATCTGTGAAGGTGGCCAGGGACCGTTCATCCCGAGACAGCTTGCCTCGGGACCGGCTGCCCTCCGTTAGGTCAGTTCTCCTGGCGGATCGCCCGGCGCTGTGCAGCACAATGGCCTCTTGAAGGCAGTGAAGGGTCCGTGCGGATTCCGAATCAGCCGGCGAGGGCCGCTTTCTGGAGCTGGATCAGCTCCATGACTCCCTTCTTGCCCAGGGCGAGCATGCGGCCGAGTTCTTCGGCTGAGAAGGGGTCGCCTTCGGCGGTGCCTTGGACCTCGATGAACCGGCCTGATTCGGTCATGACGACGTTCATGTCGGTCTGGGCGCGGCTGTCTTCTTCGTAGCAGAGGTCCAGCAGCTCGGTGCCGCCGACCATGCCGACCGAGATCGCCGCCATCCCCTCGCGGATCGGGTTGCGGCGGATCATCCGCTTCTCCATCATGTGGGCGATGGCGTCGCTGAGGGCGACATAGGCGGCGGTGATCGAGGCGGTGCGGGTGCCTCCATCGGCTCGAAGCGCGTCGCAGTCCAGGGTGATCGTCCGCTCGCCGAGGGCGGGGAGGTCGATGATCGCCCGCATGGACCGGCCGATCAGGCGCTGGATTTCCATGCTTCGGCCGTTGGGTCCTCGGTTGCCGTCGCGCTGGTTTCTCTGCCGGCCGGACCGGGGGAGCATCGCGTATTCGGCAGTCACCCAACCTTCGCCGGTGCCCTTCATGAAGGGCGGGACGCGCTCGTCCACGGTGGCGGTCACCAGCATGTGGGTGTCGCCCATTTCGATCAGACAGCTGCCTTCGGCGAACTTGGCGAATCCTCGGGTCAGGCGCACGGGGCGGAGTTCGTCGGGGCGTCGACCGTCGACTCGGGTCATGCCTGGGAGTCTACCGAAGCCAGCAGGACGAGGGCGGCGGCGGTCGCGGCTGCCGTGTCCACCCTCAGGACGCGGGGGCCGAGGGTGACTTCCCTGCCCGCCAGCATCTCTCGCTCCCGAGGCGCCCAGCCGCCCTCCGGGCCGATCAGCAGGGTCATCCCGTCTCGAGGCTCCAGGGCCCTGGGCAGCCCTTCGGCTTCGCTCAGGGCGACGGCATCCGGCTTGATCTCCAGCACGGCGCGGAGGCTGCTGTGGAAAGCGACGGTCGGGAGGTGGGTCCGGAAGCACTGCTCCGCCGCCTCGCGAACGATGGTTCGCAGCCGCTTCAGCCGGTTCTCCCGCTTCGCCTCATCCCACCGGACGACGCTCCGTTCGGTCGGAAAGACGAGGAATTCTTGGACGCCGATTTCGGTGGCCATGCGGATCGACTCTTCCAGCCTTTCGGGCTTCGGGAGGGCGAGCCCGAGCGTCAGTCGGCGGACGGGTTCGGTGTCGGGATGCTCGACGGCAAGGACGACGGCATCGTGCCCCTGAAGCTCGCACCGGAGCAGCCGGCCGTCACCCGGGAGCACGGCGATCTGGTCGCCGTTGCCGAGCCGGAGGACGTTGCGGATCTTGCCGAGCTCATCGCGGGGAAGTTCGAAGGCATCGGGCGCGGGATCGGGCAGTCCGAGGACAAAGCTCCGCGGCAGCGACCTTAGCGGAGGAACCGGGCGCTCACCCATTCGTCCTCCCGGATCTCCCGGTCGAGCCGGAAGCCGACCGATTCGGCGGCATGCTGAACGTCGGGCCAGTTGGCCTGGATGATGCCGCTGACGATCCAGGCGCCCCCGGGCTTGGTGCGGGCGGCGGCTTCGGGCGCGAGCACGATGAGGGCCGAACTGATGATGTTGCTGACAACGAGATCGAAGGCCTCTTCGGGCAGTGGGTCGAAGCCCAGACCGACGAAGACCTCAGCCGTCACTCCGTTCCGATCCAGGTTCTCTCGGGCAGCCTGGACGGCGACCGAATCGACATCGACTCCGACAATGCGCTCGGCTCCCAAACGGCCGGCCCCCACGGTCAGGATTCCGCTGCCGCAGCCGATGTCGGCGACCGTCGCCCCGCTCAGGTCGCAATCCTCCATCAGGATCAGGCAGCCCCGCGTGGTGGGATGGTCGCCGGTGCCGAAGGCCTGACCGGGGTCCAGGGTGATGACCCGTTCGTCCGGGCCGGGCTCAACCTGGTCCCAAGTCGGCTGGATCAGCCACCCTTTGCCAAATCTTCGGGGGACGAAGAACTGCTTCCAAGACTCGGCCCAGTCTTCTTCCTTCACCGTCTCGATTTGAACCTGAGCGCCTTGCGACTCAAGCTCCTTCCCAATCTCAGGAATCCGAACTTCTTCGCCGGGAGGGATGTAGGCGCTGATGGCCGGGGGGTGATCTTCCTGGAGTGTCCCGGGGAGTCCATGTGCCTCAAAGAGGCGAATCCAGGGCTCCCAGTCGGTA
>JAKRSE010000045.1 GCA_022402505.1 Fimbriimonadaceae bacterium
CGTCGGCCTCCTTCAGCCAGTTGCGGTCCTTGGCTTCCAGGTCACCGGTCAGCGAGAAGCTGGAGCCGTCGGCCAGCCGGACTCCGTCGCTGCGCTGGAGCTTGGCCTCGAAGCTGCCGGACTCGGCCTGAATCTGCGCCTTCAGGTCCCAGTAGATCGCCTCGCGGAACTTCCGGCGTTCCTGCTCGCGCATCACGATCAGGCGGACGGCGACCGACTGGACTCGCCCGGCGGAGAGCTTGGGAGCGACCTTTCGCCAGAGCAGCGGCGAGAGGGTGTAGCCGTAGAGTCGGTCGAGGATGCGGCGGGTCTCCTGGGCCTTGACCAGGTTCAAGTCCAGCTCGCGGGGCGTGCGGATGGCGGCTTCGATCGCTTCCGGCGTGATCTCGTGGAAGACGATTCGCCGCACGGGGACGGACTTCTTGGGCTTGAGGAGCTCCAGGATGTGCCAGCTGATCGACTCGCCTTCGCGGTCTTCGTCCGTCGCGAGCAGGATTTCGGTGGCCTCTTTGGCGGCCTTGCGGAGGTTGGCGACGTGGTGGGTCTTGTCCGAGCTGACCACGTAGATGGGCTCGAAGTTCTCTTCGACGTTCACCCCCAGACGGGCCCACTTCTTCTTCTTGACCTCTTCGGGGATCTGGTCGCTGCTCTCCGGAAGGTCGCGGACGTGGCCGAAGCTGGCCTGAACGTCGTACTCTCGCCCGAGGAAGCGGGCGATCGTCTTGGCCTTGGCCGGGGATTCCACGATGACGAGCGAACGAGACATGACGGGCGGACGGGCACGATTTAACCCATCCGGAGCGGCGGTTCGCGGAAGTCCCGTTGGGTCTTGGGCCCCCTCGGGCGATTCGGCGGAACCGGCGGCTCGTCTTCATCGCTACACTGAGTGGACAGATGGTTGCCCTGCTTGCCTTTTCGGCCGTTCTGGAGCCGGTCTCCCCGCCCGTTGCAGCTCCGGCGGTCTCCTTCGTGGCGGTGAGCATGCAGGGCTCTCGGATCGGCTACACCCGGACCGAGACTCTGACCCAGGCCGACCGGACGACCACCCGGTCTCTGAGCGTGATCGAGACGGGCATGCTCGGGACTCCGCTGAAGATGCGGATCGAATCGGAGACCGTTCGGAGGGCAGGCCGGCTGACCTCGCTCCGCTTCCAGCAGGAGTCTTCGGGCCGGACTCTGCTGGTGACGGCCGAGTTCCTGCCGCGTGAGATCCGGGCCGTCTCGCGCTCGGGCGGAGACGCCTTCACTCAGACGATTCCGGTTCCGGCCGGAGTGGTGGTGACCGACGATCCCGCGGGCTCGCTGCAGGGCTCGGCGACCCGTGCGAACGGAAGCCAGACGGTCCACGTCTTCGATCCCGCCACCCTCGCCCTCCTCCCGGTGAAGATCGACCGGCTGGGGATGAAGCCGGTGACGGTGAAGGGGACCGAGCGGCAGGCGGAGGCCTTTCGGATCGAAGACCCGCGGGCCCCGCTGACCCTCTATCTTGACGCGAAGGGGGACATGGTGAAGGCCGACGGCCCCCTGGGCATGGAGATGATCCCGGCCACCGAAGCCGAAGCTTTGGCCTGGGATCGACGCGGAGGCACGGCCGGCCTGGCCGAAGCCAGCTCGATCCGGCCGCAAGGGCCGTTCTCCGGCCGCGCCCCCCGGGCCGTTTTGGAGTTCCGCGGGGTCGATCTCACCCGACTTCCGAGCGACGCCAACCAGCAGTCGGTGAAGACCGCGACGGGCTGGAAGGTGACCCTCTCTCCGGTCGATCCGCGGGCGGAAGAGGGGCGATTGAAGCGGGGGACCGTGGCGGGGATGGAGCGATGGACCCGGCCGGAGCTGCGGGTCTCCAGCGACGATCCGGCGATTCGCCGTCTGGCGCAGAGCATCGTCGGCAGCGAGCAGGACGTGATCCGCTCGGCCGAGAAGCTGCGCCGCCACGTCTACGATTCCCTCGGGGTCAATGCGGGGATCGGCGTCCTTCGCGATGCCACCGAAATCCTGAAGACCCGTGAGGGAGTCTGCCGCGACCATGCGATCCTTCTGGCCGCGCTCAACCGTTCGGTCGGGATCCCGACCCGGCTGGTGAGCGGGCTGGTCTACCAGGGGGGAGCGTTCTACTACCACGCCTGGGTGGAAGTCTGGAGCGGCAGAACCTGGGTTCCGTTCGACTCGACCCGCCCCGCCCCACGTCTGACGACCGGTCATGTCAGAATCAGAGCCGGGTCGGTGGAGGATGCCTATACATCCTTCCTGCTCGATGGCGCCCGAATCCATGTCATTGAATCCTGAAACGGTCGAGGAGCGGGCGGCGCCGAGCAGTGCGCCGTCCGACGTCCAGCCCATTCCCGCTCCCAGAGAGGGTCGGGGCAGGCTGGCGCTCGTCGCCGTGTTCGGGGTGGTCGGTGCGGTGGCGGGGGCGGCTCTGTTGCCCCGGGTTCTGCCGGGCCTCTCCGAGGTCTTTGCCCGGCTGGTCAACGCCCAGCAGGATTTCCAGTTCCAGCCTCAGTGGTACACCTTTCTGGCGATGGGCCTCCTCGGCCTGATCGCGGGTGCGGCGTTGGCGAACTTCGCCCTCCGCCTGTTCAAGATCTGGGAGGAGCAGCCGATCGGCGACAAGGTGGACCTCTTTCTGGGGGTCTTCATCGGGGTCATCCTCAGCTTCCCCTTCATGTCGGTCTTCCAGGCCCTGGGTCAGGTGGTGTCGCCTCTCTTGACCTTCGGGCTCCTCGTCGGTTTTTCGGCGCTGGCGGTCTACGCGCTCAAGTCGATCGGCGACGTGGCGCCCTGGCACCGAAAAAAGGATGACGCAGCCGCTCCTGCCGTTCGGTCCGGGCTGAAGATCCTGGACACGAACATTCTCATCGATGGCCGGCTCTACGACATCGTCAAGACCGGCTTTCTGGAGGGTGAGATGTACGTTCCCGTCTTCGTTCTCCATGAGCTGCAGACGATCGCCGATGCCGCCGACCCCCTCCGCCGCCAGCGAGGCCGCCGAGGCTTGGAGGTGTTGCGCCACCTCCAGTCCGAATTCACGGTGACGGTCGGCAAGCACGACCACCACGCCCCGGACGAGCGCGAGCCGGTGGACGCGCGGATCATCCGCCTGGCCCGGGCGGTCGGCGGCGTCATCGTCAGCAACGACTACAACCTGAACAAGGTGGCGCGGTTGCAGGACGTTCCGGTTTTGAATCTGAATGACCTCGCGCTGAGCCTGAGGATCAACATCCTCCCCGGCGAGGCTCTGGGCGTTCAGCTGATCCGCGAGGGCAGCCAGTATGGTCAAGCGGTCGGCTATCTGGAGGACGGCACGATGGTCGTCGTCGAAGGCGGCCGGCCCTGGATCGGCGAGACGGTGGAGGCGGTTGTCAGTCAGGTGATCCAGACGGAGCGCGGCAAGATGATCTTCGCGGCGATGGACGGCCAGGAGCCTCCGACCAACCCGCCGACCCGCCGGCCGAAGCGATGACCGTCGCCCTGCTGCTCGCCGCCGGCAGTTCCACCCGCTACGGCCGGAACAAGCTCTTGGAACGCCTGGGTTCGGTCGCTGTCTGGGAGGCTTCTCTGGGTCTGCTGGAGAGCCATCCTCGGATCGACCGAGT
>JAKRSE010000445.1 GCA_022402505.1 Fimbriimonadaceae bacterium
CCTTCTGCTCCGGAGTCATCGCCGGGTCCGTGAGGGCGATGCGGTTCAGGACGAGGGTCTGGTAGGACTGCTTGACCTCCGCCTCGGTCACCGTGAGCTTGGCCCCAAGCGCGGTCTGAACGGCGGTCGGCAGGGCAGCCTGGAGAAGCTGTCGCTTGGTCTCCGGCTCTTCCATCCCAGCCCGGATCCTGGTTTCGAAATCGGTGCGGAATTCGCCGACGCTGCGTCCGTACTGCTTCTGGAACGCCTCTTCGAACGCCTTGTCGTCGGCGTCGGGCTTCAGGCCGGCGGACTGCTGGAGCTGAAACCGCGCCATCATCAGCTGGGTTTCGAACTGCGACATGGCGGCCGCCACGGCCTGCTCTTCGGTGACCTCGACCCCTTCCTGTTCGGCAATGATCTCCAGCGCCGTCCGGGAGATCACCTGCTCCACTCGGGTGCCGAAGGAGCTCAGCCAAGCATTGGGATCAGTCGGGGTCGGAATCCCGCTCTGCAGGCTTTCCTGCTCCAATTGCGCCAGCTGAAGCTCGGTGACCGGCCGTTCGCCGACCTTGAGCACCGCCGGGGCCTGAGCCGGGCCGCCGCCGAAGGAGCCCAGCATCAGGGAGGGGAGGATCAGCCCCAGACCCAGGGCGACGCCGACCACGATCATGACGACCTGGCAGCCTTTCTTCTCAAACAGGGAACGGAGGGTGACGATGGACACTCTGGATGGTCTCCGGAAGTTGAAACACCATTATGCCACCCGGGGTTCCGGCTGACCGGGGCCGATAAGGAAACAGATTTCGAGTCTTTCCTGCAGAACTGATCGTCACTATGGTAGAATTCTTTCGACCACATCCGGGGTCGGGGGAAAGGAAGACAGATGGCCAAGGGCTTGACGAAACGACAGCAGGAGATTCTTGACTACGTCCAGAGCTATATGATCGAGATCGGGTTTCCGCCCTCGATCCGCGAAATCGGCGAGCAGTTCGGGATCAAGTCTCTGCGCGGGGTGACCGTGCATCTGGACGCCCTCAGCCGCAAGGGCTACATCGAGCGCAGCAACACGCCCCGATCCATCCGGCTCGTCCACGCCAGCGTTCGGCCGATCAACATGGTGGAGTACCTGCCTCTGGTCGGTGAGATTGCAGCGGGCGCCCCGATCCTGGCGGAAGAGCACATCCAGGATCGCATCGCAGTGCCCAGCCAGATGGTCCGGAACCTGAAAGACGCCTTTCTCCTTCGGGTCAAGGGCGATTCAATGACCGGCGACGGAATCCATCCCCGAGACCTGGTGGTGATCCGACCCCAGCAGACGGCCCTTCCGAATGAGATCGTGGCGGTCATGGTGGACAACGAGGCGGCGATCAAGCGGCTTCAGGTCATGGGTGACGAGGCGCACCTCATCTCCAGCAACCCCAGTCATGCGCCCCGGGTGGTTCCGGCCGAAGAGGTGCGGGTCATCGGCCGCGTCATCGGGCTGATCCGGGACTACGAAGGCAACGCCTTCTAGAGCACGGGACCCGGGCCGCTCGGTTAAGGGATCGTCAAGCAGGCCCAACCTTGCGGCCATGGTTCACGGTCTTCTCGCTTTGGCGATCTCCGCCTCCTCCGGCGGCGACTTCCGGGTGCTGCCCTATCTCCAAGCGCCCCACGGGGACGGGATCCAGGTGAACTGGTTCTCGGGCGCGAACACCCCGGGCCGGCTGACCCTCACCGGCCCGGAGGGTACGCGCTCCTTCACGGCTCGGTCGACCCGCATGTCCGGGCTCGACTACTCCGAGCTGGAAGAGAAGGAGCGGCCCGAGTTTCCGGACATGTTCTCCGGCCCCCAGTGGAAGCATGTCGTCCGCCTGACGGGCCTGAAGCCGGCGACCCGCTACCGCTACACGGTTTCGATGGGACGGTCCACCCACTCGGGCGAGATTCGGACGCCCGCTTCGGCCGCAGATCCTCGGCCCATGCGGATCATCGCCTTCGCCGATAGTGAGACCGACCCGGAAGGCCGCACGACGTTTCGAGAATGGGCCGCCGGTCCTCAGGCCGAAGGCAGCACAGGCCGGCCTTCCGGGCTCGCTCGGTACCTCGTCACCGAGACCCGCGGCCTGCAGGAGAACCTCCGCTTGATCCGCGATCGGAAGCCGGACCTGATGCTGTTGGCGGGCGACATCGTTCAGGGCGGCGGCTACCAGCGGGCGTGGGACGAGTTCTTCCGGCACTTCGCCGGCGGTTACGACGATCTCCTTTCGAGCGTGCCTCTCGTCGCCGCAATCGGCAACTGGGAGAACTTCGGCGCCCGGAACGGCGGCTACGCCCCGGCGGCCATCGCCGACTCCCGGCGCAGATTTGCCGCCTACTTCGACGGGCCATCCAACGGCCATCGCCCCCACCAGAACTTCTACCATCGCATCGACTTCGGACCGGTCACGATCCTCACGCTGGACAGCAGCAACGGGCTCCCCGACGGCACGGACAACGACTCGAACATCAACATCGTGGCGGCGGACTACCCGGGCGAGGACCTGGTGGATGCCGCTCCCGGCAGCCGGATGTGGAACTGGACCCTGAAGAACCTGGCGGATGCGCGGCGGAAGGGGCAGATCATCTTCGTCCAGTTCCACCACATCCCCTATTCCGGCGGCGGACACATTCTCCCGACGACCCTGCCGGGGAGCAGCGGCCAGGCAGGACTGGTGATGCGAGCCTACACGCCCTGGTTCCAGAAGTACGGGGTTGAGGCCGTCATCTGCGGCCACAACGAGTCGTTCGAGTGGTCCGAAGTCGGCGGCGTGCAGTTCTTCGATGCCGGAGTCGCGGGGGACGGCCTGGGCCGCCCCGTGGATGACGTGGACCCCAGAAGGGTCAATCCCTGGCGCAAATGGACGGCCCACTTCGACGAACCGGAGCTCTGGAACGGTCGGAGGCTTGTGCAGGGAGGGAAGCACTACGGCCACCTTGAGATCGATCTTGAGCCGCGAACGGACGGCGGATGGACGATCAGCTACCAGCCCGTGCACGCCTTTCCGGTCACGAACGAGGCCGGGCAGGTGGTCCGGGTGGAACGCCGCCCGGTTGCGAGGCGGGCGACGATCCAGCGGACCTCGGCTCAGCTCGGGGCCCGCTGTATCGACTTCCGAAGAGGCTCAGCCGCCCGCCGCCTTCTGGCGTTCGGCGAGCTCCTTTTCGGTCATGGCCCGCTGCCGCGAGTTCTCGTCGTACCACTGGCTGCTGATGGTCGAATCGTTGACCTGCGGCTTGAAGATCTGCGGTTCCGGAATGAAGATGGTCGGCTCGGTCGGGACGCCGTTGACCATCTCCGCCTCCATTCCCGGAGGGACCCTCGGTCCGCCGCGGGAGCGCTCGGCCTCCTGAAGCTCGCTCGACGCGTCTCCGGCCGAGGGAGTCTGGACGGGGGGAGCGGCGGGCGGCTTGGGCCGGAGAGCCTCGACGATCCTGGGCAGGGAGCCGCTGTTGAAAACGATGGCGACGCCGGCCATCACAACCGCGATGCCGATGAGCAGAGCCGACGATTTCTTTTTCTTCATGATGTCCCCCGGGGGTTCTTGGGCCGAAGTCTACTTCGCTCCGAGCCCCCGATCCGGCACAATGGACCGAGCGGATGTCGAACCCGAACGCCGGCGACCTGACCCTGGCCCTGGACGCCCGACTCATCGGAGCCGGGAGCACGGGGGACAGCGTCTATTGGGAGGGCCTGCTCAGCGGTCTGGCTTCCATTCCATGCGACGGACTGCGCCTTCTGCTCCTGAGCAACGTTCCGGCTCCGGCCGGCGTTCCCATGCCCCCCGGGGCGGAGTGGGTCGTGGTCCCCGGCCGAGGTCGATGGTGGAGCCTCGCCGCCTTCCCGACCGCCGCCCGCCGGCTTGGGGCAGACCTGGCCCATGTCCAGTACTCGGCTTCGCCCCTGCTGACCCGGTTCGTCACGACCGTCCACGATGTCAGCTTTCTGATCGGTCCCGAATGGTTCCGCCCTCGCGATCGGTTCCTGCTTTCCCGGAGCGTTCCGGCGACCATGCGCCGCGCCGCGCAGGTGCTCACCGTCTCTCAGACCTCGGCGGGCGAGATTGAGCGGCTTGCGGGCATCCCCCGCGCGCGCATCACCGTGACGCCGAACGCCCTGAACCCGAGATTCCGCAGCCTCTCTCCGGAAGAGGGCGCGGCGCGGCGCGACCGACTCGGCCTGACGGAGCCCTATGTCCTGACCGCCTCGACCCGGTGGCCGCGCAAGAACATGATTCTGGCGATCCAGACGGTCGAGGGTCTTCCGGCGCGGCTGCCGCATCGGCTGGCTCTGGCGGGGCGCAGCGGATGGGGCAGGGAGGAGCCCGGGGTCAGGACCCTGCGGCTGGGCTACCTGGATTTCGACGACCTCTCGGCCGCCTATCAAGGTGCGGCGGCCTATCTCTGCCCCAGTCTGCACGAAGGCTTCGGCCTTCCGTTGCTGGAGGCCTTTGCGGCGGGCTGTCCGGCCTTGGTCTCCTCCGGCGGTGCCCTGCCGGAGGTCGCCGGCGGGGCGGCCGAAGTCATGGCCGACTGGGCTCCGGAATCCTGGTCGGCCCG
>JAKRSE010000446.1 GCA_022402505.1 Fimbriimonadaceae bacterium
GGGCCGCTCCGCCGCTGACGAAGAACCGGAGCCGGCCGCCAACCTTCTGCCGCAGCTTTTCGCCGACGAGGCGGTCGAGGACGCCGGCCAGGGGAGCGAACTCGCCTCGTCGCTTCTTTGCGCCCTGGTCAAGAGCCAGATGAAAGAGCTTCTGGTTGAGCGGCTTCTGCTTGCGGACCCCTTCCTGAATCTTGGCCTTGGTGGCATCCAGGAATCGGGGGATGCAGAGCATGACCGTCGGTCGGACCTTCTGCATGTCGTTGCTGAGGCTCGCGAGTGATCCGGCATAGGCGACGCAGGCCCCTAGGGACATCGGAAGGACATGGCCGGCGTACCGCTCGAAGACGTGGGCCAGGGGGAGGAAGCTGAGGAAGCGGTCGTTCTGGTTCACCGGGATGCTCCCCAGAATCCCGTCGCTCAGCGAGGTGAAGCAGCGGTGGGGAAGGATGACGCCCTTCGGGTTCCCGGTGGTGCCGCTGGTATAAATGAAGGTGGCCGGCTGTTCCGGGTCGACTTCGATCATGGCGGATTCCCAGGTCGCGCGGTCCAGGGTGGCATCGGCGGCGCGGGTCTGAATCCAATCCGCTCCGTCGAACTTCTTCAGCCCAAGGATCGGCACTCCGGAGAGCTTGCGGGCGAGGGAAGGCGTGAGGACGAGAGCCGCCTTGGCCTGGCAGTCTTCCAGGATGTACTGAGCCTGGTCGGCGGGCAGGGTGGGATAGATCGGAACGGTGATGAGTCCGAGGGTCTGGGAAGCCCAGTCGGCGACGGCCCACTCCCAGCAGGTCTCGCCGAGGATGACGATGCGGTCTCCCCGCTCCAGGCCCAGGGTGGAGATGCCCCGCGCGAACGTCCAGACATCTTCGAACAGCTGACCGTAGGTGACGGACTGGAACTCGCCCTTCTCCGGGCGCATCTGAGCCACCCGATCCGAGAAGAGATGGGCGGCGCGGCGGATCATCTCGCCGGGATTGGGGGCTTGGGTCACGTCGCGGGGCGTCATTGCACTGACTCTTGCCTACGCATTCTTCACCAAAATGTGCGGATTACTCAGGGCCTTCCGTGGGGAGGCCTCGGCTCTGCCACAAGGTCCAGCCTCCGCGGATGCTTTTGCACTCGCAGAAACCCATCTGGTAGAGCGTCGCCGCCGCCAGCGCGCTGCGGTGGCCTCCCCCGCAAAAGGTGAGGATGCGCAGGCTCCGATCCTGCAGACGCTCGTCCCGCTTCGGGTGGTCGTGATCCGCCTTGACTTCGAGAAATCCCCGGGGAATGTTGATCGACCCCGGGATGTGGCCGGCGGCGAATTCGTCCGGCTCCCGAACGTCCAGGATCAGACAGCCGGAGTCGGAGAGGGCGCATTCGGGCTCCACTTCATCCACCAGGGCGAGAGCTTCCCGCACAAAGTCCTGAAGGGTCTTTGGCATCCGGCAGAAGGTACCCATCCACCAGGGGTAAGGAGGGGCTTCCAGGGCCGATGATGGGACCGCAGACCGAGGATTCTGCGGCCGCCGATCGGGTTTTCGACGGCCGCAGCTTCCGACTCAGTTCTCCCGGTAGTCGCAGAAGCCGGCGCTGGCCGGGTTGGTGGACCAGCCGACGTTGTTCGGCACGTCCGCGCAGGCCGGGTTGAGGGCCAGCTTCCCTTCGAACGACATCAGCCACTCCTTCTTGCGCCACTTGGTGCTGGTGTCCAGCATGGTGAAGGGAGCGCCGCCGTTGTGGCGGATGGCGATCTGGTCGAAGATCTGGTTCCAGTTGGTGCCGCCCGGCTCGAAGTAGACGGCGTTGTCGTCGTCGAAGTCGTTGCCGTCGTTGTCGCCCGCGCCGTCATTGGCGAAGCTGAACATGATCTTGTCGGAGGTGGATTCCCAGGTGCTCTCGTTGGAGCTGCTGTTGGTGACTCCGCCCTGGTTTCCGGTGAATCCGAAGTTGTGGATCAGCTCGTCGTTCCGCGAGAAGTGGCCGAAGATGCAGGGCCGGATGGTCGAGCAGCCGCCGGAGGCGTTGGTCACGCCCAGCGGGACGTTCGTGTAGAACTCGGCGTTCACGACACTCGGGTTGGAGGTGCTGCCGCCGATGTGGTCGGTGAAGACGACGACCGGGAAGGTTCGCTTGTACGGCTTGGGCGCAGAGGAGGCAGGGTCCAGGAAGATTTCGATGTTCTTGGTGTACGGCAGGAGATCGACGTGCATCTCCCACCACTTGCGGCCCACCACTCCGTCGTAGTCGGTGTTGTAGAGGATCTGGGCCGTGCCGAGCTGCTTGAGGTTGCTGAGGGCGCTGACCTGCTTGGCCGCCGCCTTGGCCCGGGCGAAGACGGGGAAGAGGATCGCCGCGAGGATGGCGATGATGGCGATGACAACCAGAAGTTCGATGAGGGTGAAGGCTTGGAGCCGGCTGGGCCGAGTCATGACGGCCCTCAGTGATCGCTGACCGATGTTAAGCAGGCGTTATCCTGAAGCCCCAGAACAGA
Source organism: Fimbriimonadaceae bacterium (assembly GCA_022402505.1). Taxonomy (GTDB): domain Bacteria; phylum Armatimonadota; class Fimbriimonadia; order Fimbriimonadales; family Fimbriimonadaceae; genus JAKRSE01. Next base: position 2,474 of record JAKRSE010000446.1, read on the forward strand.
TCCTTAACGGAGGCTTAACGGGCCCTGTCCGGGGATGGTCCCTTTGGTTCTCTCCGATCAGGACAATCCATGGACGTGGTTTCCGCCGTCTTTGCCTTGATCACCATGTCCAAGCCGTCCGCTGCATCCATCCTGGAGCGCTCCTGGTCCGAGACCCTGGTGGTCGGGCACCGTGGCGCGGCCGCCTATGCGCCGGAGAACACGCTGCCATCCTTCACGGCGGGCTGGGAATCGGGCTCGGTGGCGTTGGAGTGCGACATCCACATGAGCGCCGACGGCGTGCCGATGGTGATGCATGACACGACGCTCGACCGCACAACCTCTCTCAAGGGCCGAGTGGACGAAACTCCCGCCAAAGTGATGACAGATGCCGGAGTTCCGACTCTCGACGATCTGATCAACCACGTCCGCGGCCGCGCGGTGCTGGTGATCGAGATCAAGGCGGGTAGGGGAGTGGAGCAGGCGGTGGTGGACCGGGTCCGCAGGCGAAAGATGGAGGACGAGGTGATCGTCTTCAGCTTCAACCCGCAGATCGTCGCCGAGGTCGAGCGGCTCGCGCCAGAGCTGAAAACGGTCTGGCTCAGCGCCGCTCCCTTCGCCACCCACCAGACGCCCAGCCTGCTCCGTCGCCTGAGGGAGATGAAGACCGACGCGGTGGGATTCCAGTTCCGCAACGTCCACCCGGGCCTCGCCTCGACCCTGCGGGCGGCGCGGGTGCCGCTCTTCGTCTGGACCGTGCCGCCCGGCGAGGAGCCGATGAGGCTGAAGGGGCTGAATGTCAACTTCATCATCACCGACCACCCCCGGGACATTCTCGGGCAGATTAACGGCTGAGGCTCAGCAAGACGGTGGCGTTTTTGACTATGAAGGCATCAAGCATTTGGATCAATCACTAGTTTTAGTCAATGACGCAATTGCTATGGATAATATATCATTAGTGCAGTATCTATTATCGGAATGCTATAGACTTCCGGGTTTTGGGTACGACATTCACGCCCCATGGGCACAAAGTCCCGCTGTGACTTGCAAAGGGGGGGATATGTTCATACTGTGAATCCTCGTAGGACGATGATCGGCCTTCTTGCCCTGCTTGCCGGCATGGCATTGGTCCTTAGTGCGGTCGCCTCCGACAATCCAACGCCTCAGCCGTGTCCAGACCAGAATGAGTTTCCGGGCGAAGGGAGAACGCCATGGTTCTGAGGTTGTGTTTTCCGGAGAGCGCACCTCCGGAAAAACTTCGTGGCAAGGCGCTGGTGGGCGTTCTTTTGCTCTTGCCGATCCTTGCGGCGGCCGGAGTCCCGTGCCCATACCCCTTCAGCTACAGACTTGAAGATGGAGCCTGCCATCTCCAGCCCACCCTGCCACCTGGTTATGTTGTCCAGTCTGCCTTGGTAAAACATGGTGGATGCCAAAGTCCTGGCAATAGTGCGTTCGAATGTTAAGTGACTGCTTGGGCCACGACTTACCAGGAAGCGCAGGCGTCGATGCCCTTTGTCCTTCCCGGTGGCCGAGTCCTATATCGTGAGTGCGAACTCGTGAGCCAGGGCATCTTTGGGCTGAAAGATGGCAAGTCCACGACAGCCCCTTGCGACTACGATCGTTGCGACGAGGCCGGGTCGCCGGAAGTCGGTGGTCCCTGATCGGGCGGGGAAGGAAAGTTGGACGGCCATCACCTGACGTACCACGGGACCGTGACCTTGAAGCGGGCAAATGATCATCTCACGGCATATGGCCTCGCTCCCTCGGGAACAACGCCGGCGGTCCTGGAGTTCCTGCGCTTCTCGGACTCAGACGAAGTCGCCATGCGCCTCACGGTTCCCGGCTTGGAGCCGACGCTTTGGCTCACCACGGGTGAAGGCTTGCTGACCTCCTTTTTTGGGGGCGCCAAGGCGACCCTCGATCAGGATGGAGCCCTGGCGCCTTTCGCCTTTGGATTGCCCTTGGTCGGGCTGGACGACCCGCGACTGGCCCGGAGGATCAGCGGCGAAGTGCAGGTGGCGGTCGAGGAAGCATGTCCGGTCGACGGTGTCGGCTGTCGAAATCTGCA
>JAKRSE010000447.1:0-714 GCA_022402505.1 Fimbriimonadaceae bacterium
ACGATCCAATCCCACTCCGGCTGACTGGTGGCGGTGGCGAGGTAGGCGGTCTTGCCGTCGGGGGCGGTGAGGGTCTTGGCGTTGGCGGCTCCGGTGGCCCAGGTCATGCCCTCGCGCACCGTGACCAGGGCGTACCAATGGCCGTTGTTCGGGTTGTAGACCCAGTTGAGGTCCTCAGACTCCGGGAACTTGGGCAGTCCGATCGGGATGTTCAGGCTGTAGACCCGTCCGGCGACCGTCGCCGAGCCTCGGGCGAGCCAGGTGGAAGGCCGAAGGTGGTTGATGTCCACCATTTGGATGGACACGTTCTGGCCGTTGATCGTGTAGTTCGCGGTCTGTCCGGCGACCAGGGTCTGGTTCCAGACGTCGTAACGGGCGGTCTCGACCGCCCCGCGGATCGCCGTTTCGGCAGCGGAGCGGAGCTCCTGCTCGGCGGCGCTGCGATAGGTGAAGGCGGCAAAGGTCGCGACCGACCCTCCGGCGATCATCCCCGCTGTGAGGATGACCAGCACATGGAGCAGGGTCGAGGCGCGGCGGAGCATGGCTGCCTAGGGCTCGAGCTTCCTGAGTTCAAACCGGCCCAGCATTCCGTCGTTGCTCACCGATTCGAAGCTCCAGGTGAGGTCCTGGATTCGGATGCGGACGTTGTCGTCTGGGGATCGGAAGGGGATCGAGTAGTCGCGGAACGTCTCCGGGGTCAGGGTGGCGGTGGAG
>JAKRSE010000447.1:724-4519 GCA_022402505.1 Fimbriimonadaceae bacterium
GGTGGAGGTGGAATCGTGGAAGATCCGCTGGTCGAGAATCGCGCCCGTATCGACCCGCTCGATCGTCACCTGGAGCCTCTGCCGCCGGTTCAGCATCGTTGACGGAACCGCAGCGTAGACGCCGAAGGTGAAGCTGAGGACGTGGATTTCGTCCGGCACGACGGCAGCCTCCTGAGTCAGCGAGAGGGAGCCGGGCAGGTTTCCCCAGTTCGTCTGGATGCGGTTGAAGGGGGTGTTGTAGTAGTTCTGGGCCAGGCCGTTCCCGCCGCCCAGGACGGCGACCCAGCCCGACATTCCATTCGAAAAGTGGCCGTTGACGAGGCGATTGGGGCCTGCTCCCTTCTCGTTCGGATCGAGGTCGCTGTAGGCGGTGGATCGTGAAGCCAGAACGACCTGATCCTGGTTGGTCCAGTCGGTCGGCTCAGCGCCTCGGACCCGGGCCTCGATGGTGGTCGTGACCAGGTTTCGGTCGTTCTGAACCTCAAAGAGGACGTTGGCCAGGGAATCGAGCCTCCACGTTTCGACCCCGACGAAGTTGAACTCCGGGTCCCACAGGCTCAGGTCCGGGTTGTCGTCGATCGCCGGGAGTTCGGCCGTGGACGGCGAGTCGGTGGTGACTCGAATGAACCGCTTCTGCCAGTCTCCTTCGTAGCCTTCCTCCATGAAGAGGTACCAGACCCATTCGCCGGCGATCTGGACCACGGAGCCGCTTTGGCCGATGGCCGAAGGCACGGCGGCATCGGCGCCCGCCTGGCCGTCGGTGTCGGACCATCCTTCCGGCATGGCGCACCGCAGGAAGAGGGCGTCCTGGATCGGCCAGTCGTTGCCCTCCACGTAGCCGGTGTCGCAGTGGATCGCTCGGGAGACGGTCTGGGAGATGTCGTCCAGGGCCGACTGGACCTGGCTCATCGCGCCGGCCTTGTCGGCGTCGCCCATCGCCCGCTGCATGGCGAAGGCATAGATGCCGGCGGCCCCGCCGATGACGAGGGTGGAGAGTCCCAGGCTCACCAGGGCCTCCAGGGCGGAGAATCCTCGGCGGGTCAAACCCGGGTCACCTCCACCTGGACGCTTCCGCTGTTGTCGTAGTAGTCGTCCAGCACGCCCAGAAACAGGTATCGGGCTCCGGCCGGGACGGTGACGGTGGTGGGCGAGGCTCCGATCTGGAAGTCTTCGGTGCAGGTGTTGCCCTGGTCGTTGCCCTGGACCTGCGGCAGTCCGGAGACGATGGCCCAGGGGACTCGGTTGCGCACGCCCCCCGATTCGCTCGCCGGCAGGATGGTGGAATGGCCGGCGAACATGGCGCCCAGGGTGCTGGTCGGAGTCGTATGGACGCCGGGGTCCCAGGGGTCTTCTTCGGAAAGATAGGTGCCGATCACCCGGATGCGGATCTGGGTGCCGGGGGTCATGCCCGCCGCTTCCAGGTTGATCCGGATCGGCTGGATGTTGGCGTTGTCCTGGATCGGGAGGTAACAGGCGGTGGCCGGCACCGTGACGAGGGCGGGGGTGGGGGTTCGGGGCGGAGCCTGCAGGACCCGGGTGGTGAAGGCGACGGTCTGCGGGATGGTTCGGCTGCCGATCCTCGCCTGCCAGGTGCCGGAGGCCTGGACTTCGACGAGCCCGATGCGTCCCGAGACCGGCGCGGCGGTCCTGACGAGCGTGATGCTCTGCCGGAGGGCTTCCGGCGTCTCGGTGGCCGAAGAGTTGACGGTGAAACCAGGGGTGTTGCCGGCTGAGAAGGCGAGAGCCTCCAGCGCCTGGCGGACGTGCCCGCTGACGATGGAGCGTTGGCGGGCGATTTCGGTCCTTTCGTTGGCCAGGGCGAGGCCGCCCACCAGGCTCGCCGAGACGAGGGCGAGCACGGAGACGGATGTCATGACCTCCACCAGGGTCACGCCACGCTGACGCACCATGATGCAAAGAGTCGGCATAAATGCGGGTTTTTTTCAGGGGCGGCTTCGTCGTAAAGGAGGGATGACCTGGTACACGATTCCGGCTCTGCGGGCGGGGCCCGAGCTGCTTCAGGCGGCCGTCTTTCGGATCCATTGGCCGCTGCGGGACCGGCCGACGCATCCCGACCGACTCAGTCCCCAGCAGATCGTCTGGCATCTGGCCGACTTTGAGGAGGTGCTCCTGTCCCGGGTCCAGGCGGCGCTGGAGCGTCCCGGCTCGGTCGTGGAGAACTGGGACGAAGAGGCGGAGTCGCTCAAGTACGTCGGCCGTTCGATCGAGGAGGGCCTGGTCCGGTTTTCAGAGTCGCGGGGCCGTCTGGTGCAACTTGTGGCCGGGCTCTCCGGCGAGGCGCTGGAGGGATGGGTCCAGCACCCGAGCATCGGCCGGCTGACCGTCGGCAGGATGCTCCATTTCCAGAACGAGCACCTGCTTTACCACCTGGTCCAGCTGGAAGAGGTCGCGGGCTCAGTCTCCTGACGATTTCTTGGCCTTCCGATCCCGCTCAAACCTGGCTCGGCGGACGACGGGGGTGAAGAAGATGACGATGCCGGTGACGCCCAGCGCGGTGAGGCCGAAGCCGACGACGGGGAGCAGGGTCGTCCGGAGGTTCTCGTTGAAGAAGCTGAGGTCGTGGATGTCTTCGATCCACTGATCGTTGCGGCGGGCGACGCTCAGGACCTTGCCGGTGGCCCCGCAGACCTGGACTTCGTCGTAGCGGTCGGCGCTGAGGACCTTGAAGGTGTTCTGCTTGCGTCGGTAGTCGATCTGGTAGATGTCCTCCCGCTTCTGGATCGAGGCGAGTCCGGCGGAGAAGGCGGCTTCGGCGACCTGCTCGATCGGGATGACCTGGACCAGTCCGGCGATCTCGGCTCCGTCCTGAGTCTCGACCCGGAGCCATCCGACGCGGCTCTTGATGGCGAGGAGGAGGCCGGTGACGCCGAGGAGGATGAGGAACAGGCTCAGCACCACCCCGGACCACTTGTGGAGCGTGCGGCTCAGTCGATACATGCCCGCTCAGGGTACCGGGAATCACTGCCCGAAAGGTCAAGGTTGAACCGGCCGGGACCGGGGTTCATCGCTGGTAATCTGCCCATCGAACGGAGGCCGAAGGCGTCCTCCTCACCCACGCGAGGCACCAAGAAGCACCATGGCGATCAAAGTTGGAATCAACGGTTTCGGCCGAATCGGCCGCCTTTCCCTGCGGACGATTCTGGAGAGGTATCCGAACGACATCGAGGTGGTGGCGGTCAACGACCTCACCGCTCCGGCGACCAACGCCTATCTGTTCAAGCACGACACCGTGTACGGAACCTTTCCCGGCGAGGTGACGAGCGACGGCGACGGCTTCTTCATCAACGGCCGCGAAATCCGCGTCTTCCAGGAGAAGGACCCGGCGGCGATCGACTGGAGCAGCACGGGCGCGCAGGTGGTTCTGGAATCCACCGGCTTCTTCACCGACGCGACCAAGGCGAACGCCCACCTGGGCGGCACGGTCAAGAAGGTCGTGATCTCCGCTCCGGCCAAGAACGAGGACCTGACCGTGGTTCTCGGCGTGAACGACGGGGTGTATGACCCGGCGAAGCACCACGTGATCAGCAACGCGAGCTGCACCACGAACGGCCTGGCTCCGGTGGCGAAGGTTCTGCACGAGCGGTTCGGCATCGACAAGGGTCTGCTGACCACCGTCCATGCCTACACGAACAGCCAGGCGACGGTGGACACGGCCAAGAAGGATCTGCGCGACAGCCGCGCCGCCGCTGAGAACGTGGTTCCCAGCAGCACCGGAGCAGCCAAGGCGGTCGGCCTGGTCATCCCCGAGCTGAAGGGCAAGTTCACGGGCATGGC
>JAKRSE010000448.1 GCA_022402505.1 Fimbriimonadaceae bacterium
CCTCCTGATGATCGGTCCCAAGAGCGATCTGGAAGTGCTGAAGATGTACGCCCAGACGCTCGACGAGAACCTCTGCCGAACGGCGGGGATCGCCTATGCCTCCTCTCTGGATGAGCTCGGGCGAACCTATGAAGTCGTCGATCTCAAGTACCTGGAACCGACCGTCGTCGCCTTCGACCTGAAGAACCGGATCCGCGGACTCTTCGTCTCCACCCTCCCGACCCCGGTCACCCCGGGAATCGCCGGCGAGGTGAAGGACGAGAAGACCGACCAGACCCGCGAACAGGTCGGCCCCGACGGCCAGGCCCAGGCTCCGGAACGAGCCAAGAAGGATGAACTCACCCGCTCGATCGGAATCGAGCCGATGAAGCTCATCCTCCGAGGCACCCGCCAGCAGCTGGACGAAGCCAAGAAGCTGATCGGGATGATGGACGTTCGGCCGAAGCAGATCGCCTTCGAACTGCGGGTCTTGGAACTCACCAAGGTCCAGGCGGAGGAGATCGGCCTCAATTGGAGCCTGGTCACCGGCGGACGACTGCAGAACATTCGGATCAACCAGGGACTGGACGGCACGGCGGACTCGCCGGGACGCATCAGCGGCTCCTACCGCTACCAGGCGAATGACATCGTGAGCTTCCTGGCCGCTCTGGACAGCGTGAACGACGGTCGACGACTGATCGCCCGCCCGAACGCACTCGCCTCGGACGGACGGCAGTTCCGGCTCTTCGTCGGAGACACCATTCGGTATGTGGAGACCATTCAGTCTTCCCAGAACGGCGTCTCCATCCAGACCGGAAGCGTGGACGTGGGCGTCACCCTCGACATGCTCGGACGGTTCGGCGGCGACGGCTCGATCTCCATGACCATGGACCAGCGGTTCACGCTCCTCAACGGGTTCACCCCCGTTCCGGGAGGAGGTCAGCTGCCCCAGACCAGCGAGCGCCGAACCTTCACCACCGTGAACATGTACTCGGGCCAGGTGGTCGCCTTCGGCGGCTTGATCCAGGAGAGAGATCGGACTTCGGTCTCGGGCATCCCGATCCTGAAGGACCTGCCGATCATCGGCGCTCTCTTCAGCCGGAGGGAGAAGTCGAAGGAGCGGACCGAGATCGTGTTCATCCTGGCGGCCGTCGAGGTCACCGACGAGAACCGATCGAACGTCGCCTCGCCGAGGAACAGCATGCTGGGAACTCCGGATCCGATGAAGCTCTATCAGCAGAACCAGATCCGCAACGGCACCCCCTGATCGGCCTCACACAGCCCGCGCCCCGGAGTCGATTTCGACCCCGGGGCGCTTTTTTTGTCGAAATCCCGGCAGAAATCACTGGTTCCACCGGGGCAACGGCCCGCCGGCAGGATTCTTGCAGTGACTGTGGTCCGTCTGGGGCTCCGGTTCTGGACGCTGGAATCGAGGATCTTTGCAGATGTCCAAATCTTTCACCCGCTTCGCCGTGGTCGCTCTGGCCGCCACGTTCGCCGGATCAGTTTTCGCCGAAGAGCTCCGCTTCGAGTTCTCGGGCAATGGCACCGGCGACGTTGGCGCTCTCTCCACCTTCTTCGCTCCGGGCTCGGAGACGCTCGGCCTGACCGCCACCCTCAAGAACACGTCGGACGCGTTCTGGGTCGCCTTCAGCCCCGGACCGAACCCCAAGGGTCACGCCGGCGAGCTTGCTCTCTACTACTTCGATGCCCGCAATGCTTCGAACCCGATCGTGACCGCCTACGCCTACAACGGCGCCAACGGCTTCACCTCGGCCGTCGACGGCAGCCCGGCCTCCGGCACTCAGGCCCCGGACAAGATCGCCAGCAGCCTGGTGACCCCGAACTTCCTGAACTCCGCGTCGGTCGTCAACAACGGCAACGGCACCCGGACCTTCAGCATGAACCTGGACGCCACGCTGATCAACGACCACACTCCGCTCTATCCGGGCAGCTCGCCCTGGCTGGGCTCGCAGTGGGGCGACAAGCTGGGCATCTGGTTCCACGCGGCCGACATCACCAAGGGTGTCTATGGCGCGGACGGCTTCTTCAAGAGCGACTTCAGCGCTCTGGATCGCGGCTGGCTGGACACGGCCAATATGCCTGCGACTCCCGTTCCCGAGCCGGCCTCGATGGCGCTGCTCGGCGGAGCCGCTGCTGCCCTGATCGCTCGCCGACGCCGCAAGGCCTGACCTCTCCCAAACCTGGTCTCACACAGGAAGACGGGCCGGCACCCCTCACAAGGGTGCCGGCCCGTTCTGTTGTTGTTGTTCTTGGCCGGCGGAGCTTCCGGCGGGTCAGTTCCCGGCGACTTCGCTCTCGATCCCTCGCCGGACGACGAGGAACTTGATGCGGCCCGGCTTGAACCGCTCCTTCAGCACTTCCACCGCGCGATCGACGTAGATCGTGCCGCCGCAGTAGAAGAGATCGACCGCAGCATAGCGATGCTCCGGCCAGGTGTGGATCGTGTAGTGCGACTCCTGAATGATGACCGCGCCGGACACGCCGTAGGGCTGGAATTCGTGGAAGTCGTGGGTGACGATGGTGGCTTCGCTGGCCCGAGCCGCATCCACCATGGCCCGGCCGACCGAGTCTTCCTGCTCAAGGCTCGAAGATTCGCAGTCGAACAGCTCGATGAGAACGTGACTGCCCAGGGACGGCTCTTCATTGTCCTTGCGGGGAAGGCCGTTCTTGTCAGAGCGGATCCATTCCTCGAACTGAACGGTGTCGTCCGAGTGGATGAGGCCCCAGCCCTTGTCGTTCGGGATGGTGGGCGGTTCGGCCGTCGGGGCGGCCAGAGAGGCGCGCCAGCGGTCGAGAAGGCGAAGGAGACCCTGTCGAAGTCGAGAGGTGCCCGTGCCGGACAGAGGGACGACGGCAGCCAGAGCCGCCGAAGCGAGAAGCGCGGATTTGATGATCAATGTCTTTGGTTCAGCCAGGTTTCCGGGGATTCCGGGGTCGGGGCTTGCCGGTCCGTTCCGAACAAGGTCCACAGGTTGTCGCGAGGCAAGAGCAAAAGCGATGGGGAGTGACTCGCCCTCCCTCAGAATCCCGGAGCCGCCGTACCGTTGACGCACCCTGCTTCAGGATCTGATCTCCACCTGTTCTGCGCGTGGAGACGCTTTCACGCTCTTCAGGCGCCGACTCCCGGAATGAACCGATCATCGTGCGCTGTCACTTAAGATACCACCGGACAACCTTTGGTTCGGGGGGTCCCAGTCAATGTTTCGCGGTCCAACGGGGAACCTTAACGAACATTTGACAAGAATCGAACACATGGTCACTTCCTAAGGCAAAAATCCCGAAGAATCGCCGGCAGGGCCGGCATGGAGTTTGCCGATGAATGTCTCTGTAATGAAGCGGTCCCTCGCCCTCACTTTGACCTTGGTTTCTTCGGCCGCCGCCATGGCCCAAGTGCACGTCACTGATCGACTGAATCTCCTCGGCATCGAAATGTGCGACCAGGAGCTTCGACAGAGGATGTCGACGTTCATCCAGACCTGCAGCCCCATGCCCGAAGCGCTGCACAACGAGAAAGCCATGCGGGAGACGATGCACATGAGCGTCCTCAAGTCCGTCATGCGCCACGGCTTCCCGACGATCAGCCGGGTCGGTCTGGACGGCAGCCATGCCGCCTTCACCATCGCCCTCCACTCCACCGACCATCGCTTCCAGGCCGACTTTCTGAAGCAGGCCGAGCGCTGGGCCAAGAAGGGCGAGGTCCACCCGTGGGACCATGCCGCCATGTTCGACCGGGTCCGGCTGAACCAGGGCAAGAAGCAGTGCTTCGGAATGCACTTCCACCTCTCGGCCAACTGCATGCCCGTCCTTTCGCCCACCGAGCCGATGGTTGCCGTGAACCGACGCCGCATCAAGATCGGCCTCCCGACGGTGCAGGAATCCATGAGGAAGGCCGAAGTCATGGTCAAGAACGGCCGATGGCACATGGCCGAGCGCTGGAACCTGAACGAGATTCTGGCCGACAACGGCGAATCCCGCTGAACCTGCAGAAGCCCCCGCAATCTTCCGATGATCCTTCAGAGGCCCTTCGGCTCCGAGGGATCATCGGCACGTGGAAAAGAACGGCATCTTCTTCAAATCAGGTCGGAAACCACTTTTCGCCAAGCGAACCGAGGAGACGGTCGAAGGACCTCCCGATCCGTCTCTGAAGGGGAGAACCATCGCCGGGGTGCCTCTGGACTGGGACGAGCCCGCTCCGGCCTGGGGACGTTCGACCGTCCGCCTGGCTGAGCCCGAACCGGAGGCTGCACCTGATGCCCCGGCCGCCGAACCCGCACCCGAGAGCCAGCTGGAAGCCTCCCAGCAGTCGATGGCCTTCGAATGGTCCAGCGTGGTTCAGTCGGCTCCTCCGCCGATTCCCCAATCTCCACCCCCGGTGCCGGCGGACGCCCTTCCTGAGCCCGAGCCCGAGCCCGAGCCTGTGCTTGAGCCGGAGCCGGAGCGCGAGCCAGTGGAGCTCATCGACTCCCAGGCTGCTCCGGAGGTCTGGGCCTCTCCCGAAGCCGCCAAAGAAGAC
>JAKRSE010000449.1 GCA_022402505.1 Fimbriimonadaceae bacterium
CCCGGCCCAGCAGCCACCGACGACTGCCGGCCACCGGAAAGCCAACGTCGGACATCACCAGCAGGAAATCATCAATGAAGCTGAACAAGCGAGCCTTCACGCTCATCGAGCTCTTGGTCGTCATCGCCATCATCGCGATCCTGGCCGCCATCCTCTTCCCCGTCTTCGCCCAGGCCAAGACCGCTGCGAAGAAGACCAGCGACCTCAGCAACCTCAAGCAGAACATGACTGCGGTGCTGATCTACGCCACCGACTACGACGACTACATCCCCCACACCAACTGGCAGGACGACTACGTTTTCGCCGCCCGCGTGCTTCCCTACACCAAGAACAAGCAGATCTTCAAGAGCCCGGTCAGCCGGTCTCCTCGGGGCAGCGTTCAGCGGCAGAAGGCTGAGAACGGCATCGGCAACTTCATTCCGGATCCCAACGACGGCTGCATCGGACTCGGCGTCTCCACCCGCGGACTCGCCAACTACTACGATGACATCTACCCGGCGATGGACTACCGACTGAACCCGAACATCTTCGGCTACGATGGACGACGGGGTTGCGGAACGGCCACCAGCGGCTACTTCGCCCCGGCGCCGAACCTCACGGCCGGCACCAGCGGCGGCGAAGGCATCGAAGGCTTCGGCCCCGGCTCGCTGACCTTCGAGAACATCTCTCGCGTGGTGCTTTGGTACAACTTCCCGCCGGTCGGAGTGATCTGGCCCGGCAACCAGTCCGGTCTCACCGGATTCTGGGGAGTCCGAGACGGCAACTTCAACGGAGGCAACAACCTGGCCTACCTCGACGGCCACGCCGGCTTCGAGAAGACCACCAAGATGCTCCCGAACGTCAACTCGAACGGTCAGCTGATCAACCAGGGCACCTGGTGCGGCGGCGAAGGCAGCACCTGCCCCTACGTCCCCGGCGCCTGGCCGGATGGAGCTCCGTTCTCCGAGCAGAACGGCCGCGCCTTCCACTGGTGGGGCACCAGCATGGCCCACCCGGACTTCCGCTGAGGAATCCTGTCCACTCAGGGCTCGGCCGGCACCATGCCGGCCGGGCCCTTTCCCCTTCAACGAACACGACATGAAGCAGATTTTCGCAGCCGTCGCGGCCGTCGCCGCGATCCTGGCCCTCGCCGGATGCGAGAGCATCGGCAGCCCGCCCAAGGGAATGAGCAATGAAGATGCCGCCCGCGCGATCGACCAGATGAAGCCGGAAGACAAGATCCGGTTCATCAGCAGCTCTCCGTTGCCGCAAGATGAAAAGGAGAAGCGCTACCGAGAGATCGAAGCGGAGACCGGAGTGAAGGCCTCGGACGTCCTGGGCGGAGGCCGCCCGGGCGGCACGGGCGCCGGAGGCTGACCCCTTGATCTCTGCGGTCCTGCTCTTGAGCACTGCCGTCGGACAAACACCCTTCGCGGCCCGCGACGCTGACTGGCGTTTCGGGCCCGTCGTCTATCACGCCTTCGTCGACCGCTTCGCTCCCTCCGACCGGATGGCCGCGAAGCGAGATCGGTACGTGGCGCCGCGCAGGCTCCGAACCTGGGACGATGTGCCGGTGGGCGGAAGGCTGGACCCTGACCTTGGGCTCTGGACCCACGAGCTCGACTTCTGGGGAGGCGACCTGGAGTCGCTGAGAACCAACCTGGATCACGTTTCCCGACTCCAGGCCGACGTGCTCTACCTCAACCCCATCTTCGAGGCGAAGACCAACCACAAGTACGACGCCCGAAACTTCTTCCGGATCGACCCCGACTACGGGGATGATGCCGACTTTGACCGGCTCATTTCCGACCTGCGAGGCCGAAAGATGAGGCTCGTCCTGGACGGAGTCTTCAACCACTGCGGAATCGACAATCCCTGGGTTCAAGAGGCCCTCCGCGACCCCAAGAGCCCGAAGCGCTCCTGGTTCGACATCGGCCCCGAGTTCCCCCAAGGGCTGCGGACGTGGGCGAGGACCGGCCGACTGGCGGAATTCAACCTCGAGGCTCCCGGAGCCCGACAGGCACTCTGGGAGGGGCCGGACTCCGTGGTCGCCCACTGGCTTCGGCGCGGAGCGGACGGCTGGAGGCTGGATGTCGCCCAAGACCTCGGGTTCAAATACACCGCCCAGATCACCCAGGCCGCCCATCGGCACAAGCCGGGCAGCCTCGTCGTCGGCGAAGTCTGGGCCCATCCGACCCGCTGGACCGAGTCCATGGACGGCGTCCTCTCGATGGCCTTGGGAGAGATGACGGTCAGCCTGGCCAAGGGGATCATGAGCCCCCGAGCGATGGCGACCGCCATCCAGGACATCCACGACAAGGGAGGGATCGACGCCATGCTGAAGAGCTGGTACGTCCTGGCGAACCATGATACGGATCGCCTGGCGACCCGACTGCCGAAGCCGGCCGAGCGGAGCCTCGCCCGGGCCCTCCAGTTCACTCTTCCCGGGGCGCCGCTGGTCTACTACGGCGACGAGATCGGGATGGAAGGCGGATTCGACCCCCAGCAGCGGGGACCGAGGCGGTGGGACTGGGTGAAGGCCGGCCGCCCCGACCTGGAGGAGACGCTCCGGCTGACCCAGGCCAGGCGCGACCATCGTGCCCTGCGGATCGGCGACCTGAGAATCCTTCCCGCCGAGAGGCTGCTCGTCTTCCTGCGGACGACCGATCGGCCCGATGAGACGGTCCTCGTCGCCGTCAATCCCGGCGAGGTCACGGTCGATGAGACCCTGCCCCACATGACGCCGACGATCCTGGGCTACACCCTCTTCAAGGACATCCACACCGGAGCCGAGACCCGCAGCCTGGCGGGCACGGTCCGACTGGAGATTCCCCCGAAGACGGCCCGAATCTTCCGGCTCGATCCGGAGCGGCAGCGGCACGACCAGTACCGCCGAATCTCCGAGCCGGCGGCCGGTTGAACAGGTGCGCCGGCGGCCTCAGTCGGCTTCCCGGCTGGAGCGGACTTCCATCACCACCGGAGTCCCCTCCAGTGGGAACTTGTCTCGCAGGCGATTCTCCAGGTACCGCAGGTAGCTGAAGTGGCAGAGGTCGGGGTCGTTGCCGAAGATGAGGATCTTCGGCGGACGGGCCTCCGGCTGGGTCGCGTAGTAAACCCGGAACGGCTTCCCCTTTCGGTTCAGCGGCTTGTCGTCCACCGCCTCCTGGATCAGCCGGTTCAGGACTCCGGTCGTGATGCGGGTCTCCCAGCTCTCGACGGCGCGGAAAACGGCGTTCATCACGCCGTCCATCCCGGTCGCCGACTGGGCGCTGGTGAAGACGACGGGCGCGTACCGCATCTCCGGAATCTCGTCGTAGATCTTCCGGCGCATCGACTTCTTCAGATCGGTGGTCTCCCCAAGGCGGCCGTCGGGGCCTTCCTTCAGGTCCCACTTGTTCACGGCGATCACCAGCGGCTTGCCCATCTCCAAGCTCAGGTGGGCCACCCGCTTGTCGCCGTCGGTCAGGCCCTCGTCACCGTCGATGACGACCAGAGCACATTCGGCCCGCTGCAGGGCCCGCTGGGCTCGGAGGACCATGTAGTACTCGATGGAGCCTTGGATCTTGCCGCGACGCCGGATGCCCGCCGTGTCGATGAGCCGAATCTCCCTTCCCTTCCAGGTGACCTCGGTGTCCAAGGCGTCGCGGGTAGTGCCGGCGATCTCGCTGACAATCGCCCGCGTGGAGCCGGCGAAGGCGTTGAGCATGGAGGATTTGCCGACGTTCGGCCGGCCGAGGATGGCGAGTCGAAGCTCGGCCTCGTCTTCGGCGGCGCCGATCTTGGGGGCGTCGGCCAAAACCAGATCCAGGATCGACTCCGTGCCGTAGCCGTGGATGGCGCTGACCGGGTGGACGGGCCCCAGACCCATCGAGGCGAACTCCTGGGCCTGCAGTTCCTGGTCCAGGTTGTCGGCCTTGTTCGCCACCAGATGGACCGGGATGTCCGACATGCGGAGCCGGCGGGCCAGGTCCCAGTCGGCGGGCATCGGACCCTCCTTGGTGTCCACCACGAAGAGGATCACGTCGGCCTCGGCCATGGCGACCTCGGCCTGAACCCGGATCTGCTCGACCAGCGGATCGTCGTCGCCGAAGAGGATGCCGCCCGTGTCGACGACCCGGTATCGGCGGCCACGGTGGACGGCCTCGGCATAGAGTCGATCGCGGGTGACGCCGGGCATGTCCTGCACGACCGCAATGCGGCGGCCGGCAAACCGATTGAACAGCGTGCTTTTGCCCACGTTGGGCCGGCCCACGATCACCAGGGTGGGGAGCTTGAGGGCCATGGGAGTTTCGGCACTGTACCCAAGGCGGGGTTCGGTACCTTGGCCTCCCATGCATCGGGCGACCCTGTTGGTCCCGGCTCTCCTTCTCTCGTCACTTGCCGCCGCAGAGGGCTTCACCCTCTCGGCCATCCATTCGGGCCCGATCTTCGGCCAGAAGATCCACATGATCGGCCGGCCGTGGGAGGATTCCGGCC
>JAKRSE010000450.1 GCA_022402505.1 Fimbriimonadaceae bacterium
TGGTTCGGTTCGGCGGCACCTGGAGGTCCTTTCCTTCCGAGAACCGATGTCCCAGGCCGCTGAGGGTTTCGATCGGGCCGGCCAACGACCCGGCGAACCGGTGAGCCAGCGCAAGGGCTGCAACGAGGATCAGTGCGCCCGCGCCGACCATCATCAGAATCGTCGAGTTTCGGCCAGAGTGGAGGGCGTTGTGCACGTCGGCGAAGGCGGAATCCGGCACTTCAGTCACGATGACCCAGTCCCATTTGGGGAAGTAGGTGGCTCGATAGTGGAGCTTCTGGTCGGTCGTGGCCTCCAGATGCACCGGCTCCGCATCCTTGGCGGCCACCGCCATGTCGATCAGCTGCGAAACATAGGCATTCCCCTCGGTGTCGGTGGCGTCCAGGATGGAGTCTCCGTCCCGCTCGCCAGGCGGAGCGATGATGAAGGTGCCTTTGGCGTCGCCTTTGGCCCCGAGGACGAACATGCGGCCTTGGTCGCCGAGGGCCGGCATCTCGAAGTAGCTCCGGATGGCGGGAACGGCCTGCTGCTTTTGGCCGGCATAGAGGATTCCGACGACCCTTCCGGCCGGGTCCAGCAGGGGTCGGTACTCGGCGTGAACCCAGGAGTCCACGACAAAGGCTGCGCCTTGGTAGGGTTCCTTCCGCAGGATCGTTTCGATGACCTTGTTCGGCGCTCCATCGGGATTGATGGCGGGGATGAAGGTTCCCACGCCGCGTGTTCCGGTGGCGGTGCGGACCGTCGTTGCGACTCGGAGCATGTCGCCCGCCTCATTCATCCGTTGGAAGACGGTGAACGACCCACCCTGCCGCTTGGTGAGGCCGTCCAGGATGGGAAGGGGCACGCTGAAGCTTGCGGTCTTCGGCATGACCTTTCCGCCGATCTTCAAGGCCGGCAGGACGAGGGTCTGTTCCGATTTGTCGTACTGGTTGACGGCCGTCCATGTCTGGGCCTGTTCGGATCGGTGGATTCCGCCGCCTTCCCGAATCCGAGCCTCGAATTCGTTCAGCATCCCATCGACCTGCTTGTCCAGAAGGCCCTCCATCGCGTCGACCGCCGCCTGGCCCTTTCGGGTCGCGATGTCCAGAGACCAGTCCTGAAGCTTGCCGGCCGCGCCTTCCGCCTGGGCGGCAAAGCCGCTCATCTTCCAGTACCCGATGCCGGTCATCAAGACGACGACGGCAGCCGCCATGCCTCCGCCCATCAGCAGGACCCGTTTTCTCAGTTTCATGATCAGTGCGAGGACCGGGCGCGGCTCTGATGCGCCGCCCCCAGTCAGTCTCCGACCTGCATCTTTGGTTCAAACCGGCGATCGCATCATTGACATTTTTCTGCTCTTTGCTTACCGCTGCAGGTTCGAAAGTGCCCGTCAATCAGCGGCATTTCAACCTTGTCGTTGCGGGTGCTCTCAATTGATGGATTCGAGATCACACATATCGGGAGCGAGTCTCACTGCTCTTGTGAAACTGCCGTCGCTGGAGCTTAGGAGCCCTTGCGGCGGCTCGGCTTGTCCGCATAGGAGTCGGCCAGTTCTCGGTCCTTCTTGAAGTGGATCGCCCAGCCGTGCATGGCGACCGAGCAGCCCCAGCCGATGAGCGGAAAGAGGACCCAAAGGAACTCGGGCGAAGACATCAGGTTGACGACGACGAGAAGCACCATGGTCGTCAGGTAGCTGAACAGGTGGGCGCGGAAGCCGGTTTTGTGCTTCGCCCAGTAGGCCTCCTCCTCCTGCCGACGCTGCTTTTCGGCGGCGTGCTCTTTCTCGGCCGCGGCGAGGTCTTCGGGTGAGATTCCCAGCTCGGCGGCCGTCTGCTCCAGCCTCCGGCGGAGCTCCGACTCGCTTCCCGAGCCGGACCGCTCCAGGGCCCGATGCAGAATCGCCTCCAGGTCCGCATCGGATTGCAGCGCGGGAGCGGGCGGGTCCTCAAAGCGCTCAGACGGGGTCATGAGTTGATCTTACGACGGGGGCGGGGCTGCGATTCGGCCGAGTTCATTGGACCGGATGGAAGCCCTCGGCTTCCAGGCGTTGCCGGGCGAGACGGATCCCTTCGACGACGGCAGCCCGCCCGGTTCCCCCATAGGAGTCTCGGGAGGCCGCGCTGGCGGCCGGGTCCAGAACCGTGAGGGCCGAGACGGGCACCTCCGGGAAGGTCGCCTGCAGGTCTGCTTCAACCAGGTCCTCCAGGGCGGTTCCCCGCTCTCGGCACCAGCGAACGACGTTGCCCGCCACCTCGTGGGCTCGGCGGAAGGGCATGCCCGTCTGGGCGAGGTGGTCGGCCAGGTCGGTGGCGGTGCTGAAGTCCCGGCTGCACGAGGCAGACATCCTGGCGGAATCGATCTCGGCGGTCTCCAGCATCCGGCGGACCAAGGCGAGGCTCATCCGCACCGTCCGCATCGAGGCGAAGAGGGGCGGCTTGTCTTCCTGCGTGTCCCGGTTGTAGCCCAGAATCAGGCCCTTCATGGTGGCGGCCAGGGCGGTCCAGGCTCCGATCACGCCGCCCGTCTTGCCCCGGATGAGCTCGGCCATGTCGGCGTTGCGCTTCTGGGGCATGATGCTGCTTCCGGTCGTCAGGCCGTCGCTCAGCCGGACCCAGCCGAATTCCGGAGAGCACCACAGGATCAGCTCCTGGCTGATGCGGCTGAGGTCGATCATCAGGAGGGCGCAGGCGTGCTGGGCATCCAGGATGAAGCTGCGGTCGCTGGTGGCGTCCAGAGCGTTCGGGGTCGGGGCGGCGAATCCCAGCGACTCGGCCGTCTGGAACCGGTCGATCGGCCAGGCAGAACCGCTGAGGGCCGCCGAGCCCAGCGGGCAGGAATCGATCATCTCGGCCAGATGTTCCAGCCGCCGTCCGTGCCTCTGGAACGCCCAAAAGTGGGCGAGAAAGTGGAATCCCAGGGTGATCGGCTGGGCGTGCTGCTGGTGGGTGAATCCGGTGACGACCTGGCTCTGGTGGCGGTCGGCCAGGTCGGCCAGGACGGTCTGCAGCTGCTTGATCTCCGCCCGAAGGTCGGCGGCGGCGGTACGGAGCCAGAGCCGGATATCGGTGGCGACCTGGTCGTTCCGGCTTCGGGCGGTGTGGAGCCGGCCCGCCGCCTCACCGACGAGCTCGCCGAGCCGGGATTCGACGGCCGTATGGATGTCCTCGACGTCGGTCGGCAGGGCGTCCGGGCCCTCCTCCAGAATCTGCCGGAGGCCCCGGACGAGGAGTTCCGAGTCTTCCGTCGAGAGGATTCCCGTCGCGCCAAGCATTTCAGCGTGGGCGATGGAGCCGAGCACGTCTTCCCGCCAGAAGGTGAGATCGCTCTCGATGGAGCTGCCGAATTCGTCGGCAAGAGTCTCGGCTGCGCCCTGAAAGGCCCCGCCCCACAGCTTTCTCATGGCTGCCAAGGGTACCGGGCCTCAGTCCGCCTGGGTCAGCCCATCCAGCCCGCTGAAGGAGGCTTCCAGAATCTCGGCGGTGTGCAGGACCATGACGTCGCCCCCGGCTTCGCGTGCGGCCTGGGCGATCCAGGCGTGGCAGCCGGGATTGCCGTTCACGACGATGCGGGCGCCGGTGGAATCGACGTTCTTCCACTTCCGGTCCAGCAGCGCGCGGGCCATCTTCGGCTGGACGACGTTGTAGATCCCCGCGCTTCCACAGCAGTGGTCGCTCTCCGGCAGATCGACGAGCTCCAGGCCAGGGACGGCGGCGAGGAGGCGACGGGGCTCGCTTCGCACCTTCTGCCCGTGGGCCAGGTGGCAGGCGTCGTGATACGTGGCCCTGGCCCGGATGCCTCGCGACCGGGCCAGCTCGGCTTCGAAGCCGACGGAGGCCAGGAACTCGGAGATGTCGAAGACCCGGCGGCCGAGATCCTTCAGCCCCTGTCCGACGGCCTCGCCGTACTCCTTCATGGTGCTGCCGCAACCGGCGGAGTTCACGATGATCGGGAGATCGGCCGGGAGGGCCTTGGCGAGGGCCTGAGCTCGGGTCTCCGCCTCCTTCATCATTCCCGCATGGGCGTGGAGGGCTCCGCAGCACCCGGCCTTCGGGGTTTCGATGATCCGGGATCCGGCCCGGCGGAGCAGTCGCCGAGTCGCCTGGTGGACGCGGGGGAAGAGCACCCGCATGACGCAGCCTTCCAGCAAAGCGACCTCCCGGGTGATCGGGGGCAGCTTCGATTCGTCCAGATCGGGCCAGGCGGCGATGGATTGGGGCGTCGGACTGTCGGCCTCCGCCGGCTGGCCGCAGAGCAGCCGCGAGAGGGGCTCGGGCATCCTTCCGCCGGGAAGGAGTCCGGCCAGGCCGATCTGGATTCGGGCGAGGCGGTGGTCGGTGAGGCCCTTGAGCAGCAGGGGAATGCGCGGGTCCTTTCGCCGCTCGATCAGCCGCTGCCGGCCCAGCTCCAAGATCGCTCCATAGTGGACGCCGCTGGGGCAGGCGGTTTCACAGGCTCGACAGCCGAGACACTTGTCCAGGGCCGGAGCGACCCCCTCTTCCCAATC
>JAKRSE010000451.1 GCA_022402505.1 Fimbriimonadaceae bacterium
CCACCATCGGACTCGGATTCTCCCGAGCCATCGCCAAGCCGCTCGGTGAGATCGAAGCGGCCATGAAGAGGATCAGCGACGGCGACGTGAGCGTCGAAGTCCATCACCGGGGCAAGGATGAGATCGGCGGCCTGGCCGACGCCTCCCGCGCCATGATCCTCCGGGTTCGCGAGTACGCCGGCTGGGCCAACCGCATCGCCAAGGGCGACATCCGAGTCCGACCTCGGAACCGTCAGGTGACCAACGCCGACGCGATCGGCTGGGCGATCAGCGAGATCATGTCCAGCCTCAACCGGACTCTGGGGACCCTCCGCCGAGCCAGCGACGAGATGTCCGAGCTTTCGACCACCGTCCGCGAGGCGGGCAACAGCATCGCCGGCGCCAGCGAGCAGGTCGCGAGCCGATCAACTGAGATCCTCGTCGCCGCCGAAAGCACCGCGACCAGCTCGGCCGAAGTCGCGAAGTCGAGCGAGAGCCAGGCTCTTGCCCTGGGCGAGATCAGCCGCCAGGTCCGCGACATGACGACTGCCGTCGAGCATGTCGGCGCGGCCATCGACGCCGTGGCGGTCAGCACCGGCGTCAACCGGCACGCGGCGGGCGACGACACCATCTCGACTCTGGACGGGATGGAGATCATCCGGAACGCCACCGATTCGGTCGGCGGGCAGATCGAGACCCTGGCCGAGAAGTCGGACAAGATCGCGGGCATCGTCGGGCTCATTGAAGACATCAGCGGCCAGACCAATCTGCTCGCGCTGAACGCCGCCATCGAAGCGGCTCGGGCGGGTGAGCACGGCCGCGGCTTCGCGGTGGTCGCCGACGAGGTCCGCAAGCTCGCCGAGCGGAGCAACGAGGCGGCCAAGGAGATCACCTCCTTGATCCACGAGATGACGGGCCTCATGGCCGAGTCCAACGACGCGATGCGGCGCGCCCAGACCGCCGTCGCCCAGGGAGCGGAGACGGTCCTTGCCCTCAACGACCCGGTCAGCCGGGCCCGCGAAATGAGCGATCAGGTGCGCGACCTCGCCAAGGCCGTGGAACGCGCCGTGGACGAATGCGCCGCGATCACCGACCAGAACGCCGCCGCCGCCGCCACCATGGCGACCAGCAGCGAACAGGTGAGCCGGTCGATCCATGACGTGAGCGCCGCCGCCCAAGAGACCACCGGTTCGACCCAGGAGCTCGCCCAGCAGGTCCACCAGCTGGCCGAACTGGCCGGCGAACTGGACCGCCTGGTGCGCGAGTTCAAGGTCGACGGCATCGACATCGACGACTGGGATCAGAGTCGAGCCTTCCAGCAGAAGGCCGCCTGACGCGCCCGCTGGCAGAATGGCGACAGGCCCCGGATCGAGGAGATCCGGGGCCTGTCTGTCTTGAGCGCGGCCTTCGACTCAGCGGGCCGAGCGACGCTTCAGCCACCAGGCCAGCAGCGCCAGGGGCAGCCACAGCGGAGCGAAGACCAGGATGTAGGTCAGCGCCGCGACCAGACCCCGGACCACGACCGTCAGGGATCGCACGGCATTGGTCCAGGCGTCTCCCAGCCAGGGATTCGGTTCCGGCCCCGCCTGATTCGAGGGCCCCTGAGTCAGGGAAAGATTGATGGTCGAGAGCGAGGCCAGATTGGCAAGCTGAGCCCGCTGAGCCGCCATTGCGTCGATGTCGCTGCGGATCTGGGTGATCCGGTCGCGAATCGTGATGATGTCGCCCATCCGACTGGCCGATCGGAGAAGGTTCCGGAGGGATTCCTCTTCGACCCGCAGGGTCCGGAGCCGGCTGTCCAGGTCCACCATCTGCGCCGTCACATCCTGTCCGCTCGCCGATTCGCTGAGCACCAATCCCAGGCCACGGAGGTCCTTCATGGCCGCATCGAAGGACTTCGAGGCGACCCGCAGGCTCAGATTCGCCATCGCCTGGCTGTTCATTCCCTGGCTGTCGACGGCTTCGATGAACCCCTGGTACCGCTCGGCGACGACCCGGACCCGGTCGAGGCTCTCCTTCACCGAGGGCACACGAATCCGAAGGCTCCCGGTCTTGATGATCTGACGCTGATACTGCAGGGTGTCGATCCCCGGTGCGGCGAGCGACTCTCCGCCGGCGGAGGGATCGACGGCTCTCAGGTCCGACGACGCCAAGGGGGCTTCGGCCTCCGCCGCCATCTCAGGGGCCGCCCTTGCCGGAGCCTGGTTCATGATCGGGGCAGCGGTCGGGGCCATGGATGCCCCGCCGACCCGAAATACGCCCGGAGTGAAGACGGCGGCCAGCACGACCACCGCCGCGGCGCCCAAGGCGGGCGCCATCCAGGGCTGCCAGAACCGCTTCGGTCGCTGAAGCCGATCCAGAGTCTGCTCCAGTCCCTGCGGGGCCGGCTGCAGGGAGTGCTCTCGGATGAGCTCCCCAAGATTCTGCAGCTCGGCAAGCTCCGCTCTCAACTCCGGCGACTGGGCCAGGGCGGCCTCGACCTCGGAACGTCGGGCGTCCGGCAGTTCGCCGTCCAGATAGGCCTTCAAATCGTCTCGAATCTCGGTCACTTGCTTCCT
The DNA here is from genome assembly GCA_022402505.1 of Fimbriimonadaceae bacterium. Lineage (GTDB taxonomy): Bacteria > Armatimonadota > Fimbriimonadia > Fimbriimonadales > Fimbriimonadaceae > JAKRSE01. The sequence continues at coordinate 2,538 of JAKRSE010000451.1, forward strand.
CCGTTCATGGCGGTCCGCAGACGGGCGAAGGCGTGGTGGAGGCGGCTCTTCACGGTGCCTTCCGGGACGCCGATGATCCCGGCGATTTCGGCGTAGGTGAGGCCCTCGACTTCGTGCATCAGGACGACTTCACGATGCTCGGAGGTGAGGGCGGAGAGGGCGGAATGGAGGGCGGCTCGGTCCGAGCCCTGCTCTTCGGGGTTCGGGCCCGGTGCGGGGAACCAGTCTTCCAAGGGCAGGGCTTCGCGCCGCCTCTTTCGGGCCGTGGCCCGAACCTGGTTGTGGGCGATCCCCAGGAGCCAGGTGGAAAACCGCGCCTCGCCTCGGTAGCTGGGCAGTCGTTTCTGCATCAAGACAAAGGTCTCCTGAGCGGCGTCTTGGCCGAGATCGGGTCCGAGGCGTCTCATGCAGAACCGGCAGACGGCCTCGTAATGAAGCCGCACCAGTCGGGCCAGGGATTCTTGATCCCCGCCGGCCGCCTTTCGGATGATCTCATCCATTTTCGTCCGCTCGGCATTGGGTGTCTCCCGATGGGCCGAGCGTTCAAGGTCCCAGACGAATTCGTCGTCCCATTGGGCACAGAAAAACCCCCGAGCCCGAAACGGGGCGCGGGGGCTTCGATCTCCGGTCGGCTCAGCAGCCGCCGCAGGGAGAGGGCACGCCGCTCTGCAGGTTGCGTCGGAACTCCTGGACGGCCGACCGCAGCTGCCGATGGGCTCGATGCAGGCGGCTCCGAATGGTTCCGACGGGCGCGTTCAGGCGGGCGGCGATCTCGGCGTAGGGAATCTGCTCCACATCCGCCATGAGCACGAGCTTCCTCTGCTCATCGGTCAGGCTCTTCAGGCTGGCCTCCAGCTCGTCGCTGAGATGCTGTTCCACCGCATGATCCTCCGGAGTCGGCCGGTCGTCGGCGACTTCGAAGTGAACGGAGTCCTGAACGCCGTCCGGCCGCAGCGGGGCGTCATAGGAGACGGTCTGAACCCGCCTTCCCTGCCGTCGCCGCATGTCGAGGTAGAGCCGGGTGACGATCCGGAAGATCCAGTTCTCAAACGGCCGGTCTCCCTGATACGTGTCGAATGCCCGGTAGGCGCGGAAGAAGGCCTCCTGAGTCAGATCTTCCGCGTCGGCCCGGCTGCCGGAGAGCCGATAGGCCAGGCTGAAGACCTTCTTGTACGAGGCCTGCATCAGCGACTGGAATCGCGCTTCCTGCTCCTGGGTGTAGGCGACGGTGTTCATCATGCACGTTCTCCTCAAGTTTCCGAGGTTATGACCAGCACAACACGGCGACAGGTTGTCCGGTTCCACGGTCCCAGCGAGGGGGAGGAGGCGATTTTGGCCCGAGAGCCAGGCTGGAATCAACCCCGTCCGTGAATCTACCTTGCCGTTCCCAGGGCCGTTGCGCACCCCCGAATGTGCCGGCATTCAGTACCATGGGGCCAGATGAGGAAGATCCTCCTGTTTGTGGCCTTTGTGCTCGGCATGGTCAGCCTGATGGTTCTGCTTGCCGATGAGAAGCAGGCCCTGGATTCCCTGAGCCTCGATCCTGACTGGGACGAGGGGGACTACTGAGGGGCTGTCCCCAGGCAATTCTGCCGGTTTGAGCGACAATCTGCCAGGTGATTTTCTCGGCCGGCATGGTTCTTGCCTTCCTGGAATCCGCACGCGCCGGCACCGGCCTCCTTCCCGGATCGGTCGAAGGCGCGAAGTGAGTGAGATCATGGCTAACTTTCGAACCCTCGCCGGCTTGACCGTCCTGTCCCTTCTGGCGACGACGGCTTTCGCCACCTCCCCCAAGATCAGCGTGGCCGATGCCACCAAGGATGGAAAGGGCTCCGTCCACCTCGAGCAGATCTTCTTCTCCCAGAACGAGATCTACCAGACCTTCCTCGGACCCCAGGGCGCCAAGATCAGCACCGGCGGCAGCCATGTGAACAACGGCCT
>JAKRSE010000452.1 GCA_022402505.1 Fimbriimonadaceae bacterium
CTGCGCTCGTCCTCTCGCTGATCGGCCTGGGGATGCGGCACCGGGCGGAATCCGCCAATCGGGCGGTCGGCCTGACCGCCGAGTTCACGGTGGTTCAGGACCTCAGTTCAGCCTCCGGCCTTTCGACCATCGAGGGGCTGAAGCGCCTGAAGGATCAGGGCCTGACGGCCGTCACTCTCAGCGAGACTCTGGCGGGAGAGGCGGTCGCCGATGGTCGGCTGGAGATTCGCCGGCTGGACGCCGAGACCAGTCTCCTCCTCGGCGATCCGGCCGTGGTGCGACGTCTGGAGAGGGCCTCGGGCGTTCAGGTCTTCGAGTACTCCGGCCCGCCCGGCTGGACCATCAGTCTCTCCCCGACCCGGGTCAGAGGCCTGTCTCTGGGGCTGAGTCCTGAGGAGATCGCGGTCGTTCAGGCTGCCGGCCTGGGCGTGATTGCCCGGCACGGCAACTCGATCGGCCTGACACGGTCGACGCTGGAGGGCCTGATCCGGGAGGCGAAGGAGGCGGGAGGCGTCGGCCTGTTGCCCAGCGGCGACTCGGTGCCGGGTCGACGGGACCTCCAGGACGATCTCGCCGAAATCCTGAAGGCCGAGGGCCTCCCCTATCTCACGGCGGAGTTCAGCCGGATGTCGGGCGACGACGCCATCCGGACCCGCATTCCCGAACTCACGCTCCGGCTGCACGCCGCTCAATTCGCCGAGATCGACCGACTGACTCCGGCCGCCTACATCGAACGGTACGTGAAGGCGGCGACCGAGCGGAACATCCGCTGGCTCCTGCTCCGGCCTCTCTCGACGGTCGGCGAGAACCCTCTCTCCGAGTTCGCGGGGACGATGAAGGAGGTCAATGACGGACTGCGGCGCGAGGGGCTGACGGCGAAGCTGCCTCGACCCTTCACCGACCCGGGGATCCCCTCGGCCCTGGTGCTCCTCATCTTCCTCTCCGCCGTCCCGCTTGTTTTCTGGGCGGCCTCGGGCCTCCTGGGGTCTGGTCGGCTTGCGTGGGCGGCGGCCGGGCTCTACGCGCTGCTCGCCGCCGGAGCCCTGACCACGACGACCCGCCCCTTCGCCGCCCTGGCCTGCGCCATCGCCTTTCCGGTCGCGGCCGCCCTCTGGCTGGAATCCCGGCCGAAGATCCGCCCCTGGGCCGACTTCGCCGTCCTGATCGGCCTGAGCCTGATCGGCGGACTCGTGGTCGCCTCGACCCTCACCGGCGTGGGGTGGATGCTTCAGAACCGCCAGTTCACCGGAATCAAGGCGGCCCACTTCCTGCCCATCGGTCTGGCCGGATTGACGCTCCTCCGTCGGCGGGTGTCCCTGAGCGACGTGATGAGGCAGCCGATCCTCTGGGGGACGGCGGCGGCCGCCATGATCGGTGCGGCGGGCATCATGTTCATGCTGAACCGGACCGGAAACGACAGTCCCGGAGCGGTCAGCGGCCTGGAGCTTCAGTTCCGGAGCCTTCTGGACCAGATCCTTCCCGTCCGGCCGCGGACCAAGGAGTTCCTCATCGGCCACCCGGCCCTGTTGGTCGGCCTGCTGATCCTGGCCCGCCGGCCGAAGGACGTTCGGTGGCACACGGCCGGACTCGCGCTTGTCTTTTTGGGGTTCATCGGTCTCACAAGCATCGTGAACACCCTCTGCCACCTCCATACCCCGGTATATTTGAGCCTGCTCCGCATTGCGATCGGCCTGGGGGTCGGGGCGGCGATCGGGGCGCTGGTCTGGCTTGTCGTCGGTCCCCGCCTTTCCAAGGAGGAACCGGGCCCGGTCTGACCGGGGATCAGGATAAGACGGGGCGATGGCGCGACTCCTTTTGGCCGGCTACTTCGGCTGCGGCAATCATGGCGACGACGCCATTCTCCTCGGCTTTCTGGAGGGGATTCGGAGCCTCGGTCACGAGGTGAGCGTGCTGGCATCCAAGCCGGAGAAGATGGTGAACATCTACGGGCTCCGGGCCGTGCCCCGCATGGACCCGGGTCAGGTGGGATCGGCCATGGACGAATGCGACGCTCTGGTCTTCCCGGGCGGAAGCATCTTCCAGGATGTCAGTTCGGTTCGCAGCACGGCCTACTACGCGGGTCTCGTGAAGTCGGCCAAGAAGCGCGGAAAGAAGGCCGTGCTCCTGGCTCAGGGCGTGGGCCCGCTGAACACCTTCTTCGGCCGCGCCTTCGCCCGCAAGGCCTTCCAAAGAGCCGACCTGGTGACGGTTCGCGACCCGGAAAGCGCCAAGGCGCTTCACGATCTCGGAGTCCGGCGTCAGGTGCTCACCGGCGGGGACATGGCGTACCTTCTCCCCGCCCCCAAGCCGGGCGAGGGAGAGGCCTTCGGCGCCGGCGGCATGAAGTCGGTCGTCCTCGCCCCGCGTCCCTACGGCAAGGATGGGCGGGTGGTGGAGCTCTTCTCCGACCTCACACGCCGCCTCTTCCAGGCCGGGTTCGCCGCGACCCTGGTGGCCATGGATGAACAGATGGATGTGCCGCTGATCCAGAAGATCGCCGAGAAGAACGGCGGCAAGGTCCCGGAACTCAAAGGGGTCTCCGGCCCGATCGTTCTTCAGGAGCGTCTGAGCCGGATGGAAGGGGTGATCGCCATGCGGCTGCATGCCGGAATCCTCGCCGCGAATTCCCTGGTGCCGGCCTACATGATCAGCTATGATCCGAAGGTCGCGGCCTTTGCGAACTCCGTGGGCGCGCCGACCCCTCCCAGAATCGAGACGGTGGATGCCGCACGGGTCATCGATGGATTTCAAACGCTTGTCAAGGATCGCGACCGCCGCGTGGAGGATCTCCGCGGACGGCTCCCGGCCCTGCGAAAGGCGGCCGAGGTTCATGTCGAAGCTCTGGCTCGTCTGCTGGGCTAGCCTCGCGACGGTCGGAGCCTGGGCCCAATCGACCGAGCCCGAGCCCGAACCCCCGGCCGAACCGCCCAAGCATCCCATCACCGGCCCGGTCTTCACCCCGACCGCCCCGACGGAAGTCACTCCCGGCAAGGCCCCCAAGGACGGCTTCGCCGAACGCTTCCGCCGCGCCGTGCTGGACCGGATCACCCTCAGCGGTTCCCGAAGGATCTCGTGGCATTCGCACGGTGTGGGGGGCGACCGAGAGGCCTTCAACCTCTCGACGACCTACGGCCTGGGAGGTCAGGCCTGGAGCGACGTCGGGAACATCGCCGTCCGAGGCGACAAGGTGCTCGGCCTGTTCACCTTCGATGCGGTCATCCAGGACAGCCGCTTCACCGACCCGCAGGGTCAGCGTTTTCGGCTCGACTACGAGGAAGGGCCATGGTCGTTTGCCGCCGGAGACATCCAGACCGCCCTCGTCACCGGCAACCGGTACGCCCAGTTCTCCAAGTCGGTCCAGGGAGCCCAGGTCGGCTTTCGAACCAGGGATTTTCAGGTTCAGGCGATCACCAGCGAGGCGAAGGGCCAGGCCCGGACCATCAGCCTCGCGGGCACCAACTCGGCCGGCCCCTACTTTCTCCAATCCAACCAGATCATCCGGGGGTCGGAGCGGATCGAGATCGACGGCGAGCTGCTCACCTTCGGTTCGGACTACACGATCGACTACGACCTGGGCGCGGTCACCTTCGTGAACCGGGAGACCCTGGAATCCCGGCTCGTTCCGCCGACCAGCACGATCGTCGCCAGCTACGAGACGCTCGGCTTCGCGGGCGGTCGCGGGAGGATCGCCGGGGCGGCAGCGGGATGGAATGTCGGAGGCGGCCGGCTGGGAGTCAGCCTGATGACCCAGACTCAAGGCGGCGGGGGTCGGCTTTCCACTCGGCTGGAGAAGTTCGCCGGCTTCGGACCGCCCGGAACCCCCTATGTCCTCCAGTTCCTGCCTCTGGCGGGCGCGCCGATCGTGATCCGCGCCGACGGCATCCTCCAGACCGAGGGCCTGGACTACACGTTTGAACCGGACAATCGGTCGATCTTCTACTTCACCCGCTTCATGCCGCCTTCCGCCGAGATCGACGTGCTCTACACGCCGCGGCCCACCTCCACCGCCGAGGGCGACCGACGGGTCCTCGGCCTCGGATATTCGAGAAATCTGGGCAGCCTGGGGCGGATCAACCTCTACACAGCGGAAGGCCGACTCTCGGATAGCGGCGGCGGCGACCGAAGCGGCTGGGCGAGGGGCGCTGATCTGAACCTGAGCCGAGGCCGAGCCGACTTCCGCGTCGGCATCCAGTCGGTTCCGGCCGGGTTCGTCGGAATCGAGACGACCGGATTCGCCCGGGCCGAAGAGCGGGCCGATCTTCAGCTGGACTACCGCCCGCTGGCGGGCTGGCGGACGGGACTCACCCACCAGAACAGCTCGATCACTCAGATTCGGAACGAGGCCGACGGCTCCGTCACCTTTCTTCCAAGCCGCTTCACGCTGACCGGGGCTTCGGCTTCCG
>JAKRSE010000453.1 GCA_022402505.1 Fimbriimonadaceae bacterium
CCAGCGCGTCTGACGCCGGCCTCAGACCTCGAACGTGATGCCGTGAGCCAGGGCCGGGCGGGCGTGGCCGTGGTAGGTGGGGCTGGTCTGGCGGCGCATGTAGGCCTTCCAGCTGTCGCTCCCTGATTCGCGGCCGCCGCCCGTCTCCTTTTCGCCGCCGAACGCGCCGCCGATCTCCGCGCCGCTGGTCCCGATGTTCACGTTCGCGATTCCGCAGTCGCTGTGCCGCTTGAAGAATTCGGCCTCGCGCAGGTCGGTCGTCATGATCGCCGAACTGAGCCCTTGGGGCACGGAGTTGTGGATGGCCAGGGCCTCCTCCAGAGTGTCGTAGGGGATCACGTAGGTCAGCGGGGCGAAGGTTTCGGTGAGAACGCTCTCCGGCTGGCCGTCCAGAAGGACCATCGCCGGGGCGGCGTACCAGCCGCCGGATTCAGCCAAGACGCGCCCGCCGCCGACGACCCGGACAGCGTGAGGCCTGACCGCCTCCAGGGAGGTCTGCATCGTCTGGAAGGCCGCCTCGTCGATCAGCGGCCCGATCAGGGTCTTGGGGTCGAGCGGGTCGCCGATTCGGCCGGACTCGGCCAGGGCGGTCACATTCGAGGCCAGCTGATCGAAGAGCCCCTCGATGATCGAACGGTGGGCGATGACCCGGCGGGTGCTGGTGCACCTCTGCCCCGCCGTGCCGACGCTCCCGAACAGGATGGACGGCAGGGCGATGCCCAGGTCGGCCGAGGGGGTGACGATGATCGCGTTGTTCCCTCCCAGCTCCAAGAGCGAACGGCCGAACCGAGCCGCCACCCGGGGCCCGACCGCCCGGCCCATCCGCGTGCTGCCGGTCGCCGAGATGAGCGGCAGGCGATGATCGTCCACCATCTGCTCACCGATCTTCGCGTCGCCGATGACCACCTGGCTGAGTCCGGCGGGGGCGTCGGAGCCGAACCGCGCCACGGCCCGATCGAACAGGGCCTGGCAGGCGAGGGCGGTCAACGGAGTCTTTTCGGAGGGCTTCCAGAGGCAGGGATCGCCGCAGACCAGGGCGAGGGCCGCATTCCACGACCAGACGGCGACGGGAAAGTTGAAGGCGGAGATGATGCCGACCGGGCCGAGCGGCAGCCAGTTCTCCTGCATCACATGGTTCGGTCGCTCGCTGGCGATGGTCAAGCCGTAGAGCTGGCGCGAGAGGCCGACCGCGAAGTCGCAGATGTCGATCATCTCCTGGACTTCGCCTCGCCCTTCCTCCAAGATCTTGCCGCACTCGAGGGTGACGAGGCGGGCGAGGTCTTCCTTGTGGGCCCGGAGCTCTTCGCCCAGAAGCCGGACCAGCTCGCCCCGCCGGGGGGCCGGCACCTCTCGCCACAGGTGGAAGGCCTGCACTGCGGCGACGATTTTGACCTCCAAATCGGCCGCCGAGTCCATCTTCAGCGAGGCCAGTTCCGCCGAATCGGTGGGAGAGGTCACCTTGAGGTCACCGCCTCGATGGGCGTCCAGGTCGGGAATCAAGCGGGCGAGCAGCTCAGCCGAGGTCATGGCAGGAAGGTGTACCCGGGGCGGACCGCCGGGGTTTGGGAGGGTTGGGGGGTCCGGGCAGGCGTCGGGCAACGCGGCCGGGTTGGTTAAGGGGTTCGGGGCCTCCGTGGAGGCCCCGGTTTCACGGGTTCGCCTGATGGCTCACGCGTTCACCCGGAGCCTCGCGGGGCCGGGAGATGAGGGCCGGTCGAGTCTCGTCCGAGCGACCCCGAGCCGGCCCCCCTAGTCACCCCATATGGTCAACGATGTTCTGCCCGAACTCGCTGCACTTGATCTCGGTGGCGCCATCCATCAGGCGGGCGAAGTCGTAGGTGACCCGCTTGGAGCCGATCGCCCCTTCCACGCCCTTGAGGATCAGGTCGGCCGCTTCCGTCCAACCCATGTAGCGGAACATCATCTCGCCGCTGAGGATCACCGAGCAGGGGTTGACCTTGTCCAGGCCCGCATACTTGGGAGCCGTGCCGTGGGTCGCCTCGAAGATGGCGTGGCCGGAGACATAGTTGATGTTCCCGCCCGGAGCGATGCCGATGCCGCCCACCTGAGCCGCCAGAGCGTCGCTGATGTAGTCGCCGTTCAGGTTCAGGGTCGCCAGGACGTCGTACTCGACCGGGCGGAGCAGAATCTGCTGCAGCATGGCGTCGGCGATCACGTCCTTGATCACCAGGCCCGCACCGGGCCGGCCCTCGGGAATCACGTGCCACGGCCCGCCGTCCAGCGGCACGGCTCCGAAGAAGTCTCGCGCCACCTTGTAACCCCACTCGGCGAAGCTGCCTTCGGTGAACTTCATGATGTTGCCCTTGTGGACCAGGGTCAGGCTCTTGCGACCGTTGGTGACCGCGTATTCCAGCGCGGAATGGACCAGCCGCTCCGTTCCGCTGTAGCTGACCGGCTTGATGCCCAGGCCGACTTCCACCTGCATGGTTCGAGCCGGGGCGCCGATCTTCTCCAGTTCGGAATTCCACTCATCCACCTTCGCCTTGGTGCCGAACCGGATCTTGCGGAACCGGTCGGGGAACTCTCGCTCCAGGATCGAAAGCATCTTGGCCGCATCTTCGCTGCCGCCGACGAACTCGATGCCGGCATAGATGTCCTCCGAGTTCTCGCGGAAGATCACCATGTCCACCTTCCCCGGCTCCTTCACCGGACTCGGCACGCCCGTGAACCAGCGGACCGGGCGGAGACAAACGTAAAGATCGAGAATCTGCCGCAACGCCACGTTCAGCGACCGGATGCCGCCGCCGACCGGAGTCGTCAGGGGACCCTTGATGCCGACCAGGCACTCGCTGAAGGTGTCAAGGGTCGCCTGGGGCAGCCAGTCGCCGGTCTGGTTGAACGCCTTTTCGCCCGCCAGAACCTCCTGCCACTCCACCTTGCGCTCGCCGCCATAGGCCTTCTCAACGGCAGCATCGAAGACGGCGACCGAAGCCCGCCAGATGTCCGGGCCCGTTCCGTCGCCTTCGATGAACGGGATGATCGGATCGTTCGGGACGGTCAGGCCCGACGAAGTCATGCTGAGTTTGGTTGCCATCTGCAGGAAGGGAGAATACCCACGAGGCCCGAGATCAGGCCGACTCCAGCACCGCCACGCTGCGGAGCGGGAGCCGAAGGGTCAGACGCCCCTGGGAACCAGCCCGAAGCGTCTGCGCCCCCGATTCGCCCGACGAATTCCGAACCCGGAGTCGGAACGCAGCCCCGGCCGGCAGACCGGAGAGGTTGATCTCCGTCTCCACCCCAGGATTCACCAGCAGGCCCGCCACCCGGCTTCCCTGGACCGTGAAGGCGTGATCCACCGCAGGCTGGCTCGCTTGAGACCCGACCACCACGCTCCCGGCCCGGAAGACCTCTTCCATCGACCGAATGGTGTGGAAGACCGGATACAAGGTTCCGTCAGACTCCTTCAGCAAGGGGTAGTTGTCCTGGTAGGTCCAGTAGTCCAGCCGCGAGCTGCCGCTCAAGCGGAATGTACGGGCATAGGCTCGGGCGAGGTCCAGGGCGTTGTCCCAGGTAGACCAGGGGTCGTCTCCCCTCTGCCAGAGCTGGGCGTCGTGGCCCGCCTCGGTGCACCAGACCTCCCGGCCGTGGCGACGCCCCATCGCGCCGATCTCGGCATAGACCTCTTCCGAGGCTCCCAGGGCGTCCCAGCTGTGGAAGGCGATCGGGCCCAGGAACGGCTGAATGTCCGAACGCTTCATCAGATGCTCGACATAAGGCTTGAGATTGGTGCCGTTGGCCGTGTCGCCCACCAGGAAGGTGGTCCGGAGTCCGGCGGCGCGGAACATCGGTCCGGCAACCGCGATGAAGTCGCCCAGAGCCTGAGGGCTGAACTTGAAGTTCACGCCGTAGTCCGGCTCGTTGAAGCTGAAATGGTCCGCCTCGGCCCCGTACTTCTCCTTGGCGAGCTTGAGGTAGGAAGTGATCAGCCGCGCCGTCTCGGCATAGCGGCTGGGGTCGAGTTCGCGGCCCATCTGCTCGGCGCGACCCGGCATCAGCCAGAGCGGCGGCTCCCACACCGAGACCGTGATTCCCAGCCCTCGCTGCTTCAGAAGGCGCATCGCCTCCAGGCCGGCCTTGGCGGCACCCGTCTCCGAAGTCCGGCCCGGTTCGGGAGCCCAGTGGTTCAGCGGGAGGCCGACTCGGGCGTGAGCCACCTTCAGCCGGTCCAGAATCTCGCGACCGACCCGGTCCATCGGCTCGGTGCGGCCGTACCGGGGCTGGCAGAAGTTTCCTCCCAGACCAACGACAGTCTGACGGCGGTCCTTCAGGTCGATCTCGAGGCCCACCCGAGGCGTCGGGCGAGAGGCTGCCACCGCCGCCATGATCTGCTCCAGGCTGCGGCTCTGACCGTAGTTGGTCAGCCGGATGCCGCCCAGCTCGACCCGCTGGACGCCCAGGTCCAGCCGGAAGGAGCG
>JAKRSE010000454.1 GCA_022402505.1 Fimbriimonadaceae bacterium
CCGGCGGCCTGGGCCAGGAGAGGTCGGTCGGGTTCGGCCCAGACCCGCGTTTCGCCTGGATTCAGGGCCGGAAGAGCGGTCGGGGCCTGGAGGCAGAGCAACGCGAATCGGTCGTCGTCCAGAGCGGCGAGGGCCCGCTGGACCGCCATCCATTCCGGATCGTCAGCGGGGTGGGGGGTCATGGACTCGGCGACATCCGGGGCAGACCCTTGAGGATCGGATTCACCTCGTAGCCCTCCCAGCCGTTGCGGTAGTAGTGGATCAGCTGGAGGTAGAGGAGCAGGCTGTGGTCGTCGTCCGTCGGCCGATCCTTCCTGGGCTCCCGAAACTCGCGCAGCAGTTCCCACCAATCGTCTTGGACGACCCGGTTGAGGGCGATCTCTTCCTCTCGGATCGTTCGGTCGAGTGCCTCCATCGGGATGGGGAGCTGGGCGGATCGGGGAATGGTCTCGACGATCAGCCGAAAGAGCCCGCGCAGGTGCCCGCCGGACATGAGAATGGCCCGATCGAGGACCCCCTCGGCGAAGATGTCTTGCTCGGACGGGGAGCCTTCGATGGATTCAAGCCGGGTTTGCACGACGGTTCTCATGGCCATCCCTCCTGAAGAAGTGGGCTGGGCCTGGGCTCCGATGCCCTCTCTGAGGCAGATCATCGGCATAACGAGGGGTTCGCGACCGCCGGAGTTTCGCCAGTGTTGCAGGTCGGGCGAATAGACGTAGCTGATCGGGGCGGTCATGATCAGTTTGGTCTGAAGCGAGCACAGAAGGTCTGGCCGGCCGAAGACGGGGTCAATCCGATCCGGTGGGAGCTTGTCGAGGCCGTCCAGAACGATGACCAGACCGTTGCCGTTCTTCCGGGAGGCCAGGAGCAGGTTCGAGTCTTGCAAAAGGTTGTTGAGGTTCGCCCTGAGTCTCGACTCGTGGCTCATGATGCGCTCGCAATCCGTCTGGAACCGGCTTGCGGCCGCTTTGAAGACCCCCAGGACGGGCTTTGCGGGCTCCCAGTCTCCGAGCGCCTCATGGAAGAATTCCTTGAAGTCCTGCTGAACTCTTTCTAGGCTCCGAAGAGATGTTCTGAAATCCGGTACGGCCTCTCTGAGCTTGTCGAAGAGAGCCGCATAGAGGAGAACCAGGACATCGGCATAGGATGCGACGCCAATCTCAAGCGTATCCTGGGCGTCAATGTAGAGAGTCGTGAAGCCTTCGGCCTCCAAGCGCGCGACGGCGTGCCTCAGTTCGCTCGACTTGCCGGCACCCCGAGGCCCGGCGAGGAGGAGATGGATCGCCTCACTCGCTTCCGCTCGCCGGCAAATCTCGATGAGGCGGGCCTGGGTGTTCTCGCCGCGGACGCCTGCGAAATCTTGGTCAATGTCCACAAACCGTGAGTCGTCGCCTGCCAGCGACACGTCTGGGGCGAACGACCGCGTCAGTTCCCGCCATAGCTTCAGGGTCTCGTCCACGGACGGAAGTCTACTTGACTCCGTCAAGCCATGTCGGTCAGCTGGATTTCTCGGCCTTCGGTGGCGGATTTGAGGATGGCTTCGCTGATGATCATGTCCCGCAGGCCCATTTCGCCGGGGGCGATGAGGGTTTTGGCGGGGTCTCGGACGCAGTCGGAGAGGTGGTCCATCTGGCCGACCCATTGGAGCGGCATCTCTTCGATTTCCAGCGGGCGGCCGTTGAGGGTGAACCGGTGGCCGGAGCAGCCGGTGGCGGGTTCGGCGTCGAGTCGGCCGCCGGGGCCCATTGCGCGCATGTTGTTGGCGTTCCAGGTGTAGGCGGTGCCGCCGATCCCCTGGCATCCGGAGGGGAATCGGAGGATGAACTGGTTGGCGTCTTCGACGTGCTTGAAGCGTTCGGGGTCGAGCTTGTGACGGCTGCCGCTGACGGCGATCGGGTCTTCGCCGGCGAGGTAGCAGAGGGCCTGGATGGCGTAGACGCCGATTTCGCCGATGGCTCCCAGGCCGCCGAGCGCCGGGTCCAGGTGCCAGGAGCCTCGGCCGAGGACGTAGCCATGCTCGCTGCGGACGGTGCGCACGGGCCCGATGGCACCCTCGCGCAGGGCCTTCATGGCGGCGAGATTGTGGGCTTCGAAGTGGCATCGGTAGCCGATCTGGAGCCGGCGGCCTGCCTTGCGGGCGGCCTCGACCATCTGTCGGGCTTCGGCGACCGTGGAAGACATCGGCTTTTCGCAGCAGACATGCTTGCCCGCCTGGAGGCTCTTGATGGTGAATTCGGCGTGGGTTCCGGGCGGGGTGATGACGTAGACGACCTCGATGTCCTCGTCGTTGGCGATCGCCTCCCAGCTTTGGTAGTTGTAGATTTTCGATTCGGGCAGGCCGTATTCGGCGGCGACCTGGCGGGCCTTGTCGGGGGTGCCGCTGATGACCGCCTTCAGTTCGGTGTTGCGGCAGAGGCTCATGCGGGGCATGATCTGGCCTCGGGCGTAGTTGCCGAGTCCGAGGCTCGCCCAGCCGACCTTCTTCTGCTGTCGGGGGAGGGTGAATCCGGCGAGGGCGCAGGCGGCGGCGAGGCTGACGGCTCCGGTCATCAGGTCGCGTCGGGAAAGGTCGGGCATGTCTCTATCCTAGGGCTTTCGCGAGGGGGAAGTGGGCGAGGGGTCCCGGTCGGCCCGGGTCTGCCTGCGGCCGGCGGCAAGGCGGGGCCATAATAGAAAGCTGGACTGCCCCATGGTCTAACGGTAGGACGCCGGTTTCTGGTACCGTCAGTTGGGGTTCGAATCCCTGTGGGGCAGCCAAAGATTTCACCGCCGGAGAACTCGTTTCTCGCCGCGACGCGCGAGGATTGGCGCGCCTGGTTGGCGGTCCATCATGAGCGGACCGAGGGTCTGTGGCTCATCACCCATCGCAAGGGGTCCGGCCTGCCCGTGCTTGCCTACGATGAGCTCGTCGAGGAGGCCCTGTGTTGGGGCTGGATCGACAGTCTGCCTCGCGCCCTGGATGAGTCGCGCACCATGCTTTGGCTGGCGCCGCGCAAGCCTGGATCCAACTGGTCTCGGCTGAACAAGACTCGGGCCGAGCGGATGATCGCCGAGGGGCGGATGCAGCCGTCCGGTCTGTCCAAGATTGACCAGGCAAAAGTGGACGGATCCTGGGATGCTTTGAACGAGGTCGCGGACCTGATCGTGCCCGCCGACCTGGCGGCAAGTCTGGCGGAATTGCCGCCGGCTCGGGAGAATTGGGACGCTTTTCCGCCTTCGGCCCGGCGGGGAATTCTGGAGTGGATTCAGAACGCCCGCCGGGCCGAGACCCGCGCCAAGCGGGTGGCGGAGACGGCCCGGCTGGCCCAGCAGAACATTCGGGCCTTGAGCCCGGCGGCACGGTCATCCCTCCCACCGATCAACGGGGAAGGGGGGTGATCCGAGCGGCCGGGCGGCCAGATGCAGCAGGACGAACGTGTTGTCGTCGGCGGCGATGCGGTTGCTGGAGAAGGTCCCGCAGGTCTGGCATCGGTGGATGAGGCACCATTCTCCGCCTTTGCGGACCCAGATTCCGACGGGCTCCATCAGTCCGCCGCAGTCGGCCGATCGGTCCCCGGGCGAATCGTCCAGGTGGATTGAATGGAGGCAGTGAGGACAGTGGTTCCGATGAGCCGAGCCGGCTCCTTCGGAAAAGACCATGCGGCTGCAGTTGCGGCAGCGGAACGACGATTCTTCGGTGCGACGCTCGCGGCGTCGAGGTGAGATCTTCTTCAATTCAGGATGAGCTGCAGGCCCAACAGAGACTGTTCGGCGTGCGGAGACGGTGCCGGGGCCCCAGAGATTCTGCGGGGTCAAGCCGGCGAGGCGTCAGGCTGAAATGAAGGCGGCGGCGGTCATCAAGAGTCCTCCGGAAACCGCACGATACCGGGTCCCCGGGCCTGGCCCAGGGACCCGATCGGGCTCATTCGGCGGGCGGCATGTGCGGGTCCAGGTCGCCGTAGAGGGTCTGGATGTACTGGATCTGCCCCAGGTGGTAGCGGGCATTCCAGACGGCATAGATCATGTTGCTCTGCAGGCTCTCCTCCCAGCCAGGGAAGAACATGGGGATCATGGCGTCGAGTTCGTCGGCGGGCACGGCATCCATCGCCTGCTCCCAGGCGGCCACGCCCCGCCTCATCTCGTCGCCGATGTTGGCCGCGATCTCCCGCCGAACGGCGGTCCGAATCTCGGGCTCTTCTTCCTGGAAGCCGGCCATCGACCGATTCTCCAGGGCGGAGACGATCCATCCGAAGGCCTGGACCGACTCTCCGGCCTGATCGACGGCGGTTCGGACGCCGGGGAAGGGCTGCCAGGTGCGGCGGTCTTCCGGCATCGCTTCCAGGTTGGCGGTGAAGTCCGAGGCGAGGCTTGCGGCGAGGTCCTTGAGGAGCGGTCGGGGATCGACTCCGGCGAATCCTCCGCCGTTCGCCTGCGGGATCG
>JAKRSE010000046.1 GCA_022402505.1 Fimbriimonadaceae bacterium
GACTTCAAGCTGGCGACCGACTTCTGGCAGACCTGCGCCCGCGAATTCGGGAAGGACGGCCGGGTCGTCTTCCAGCTCTGGTGCGAGCCGGTCTTGAACGCGGAAGACTGGCAGACTCCGCTCGGCTCGACCTGGAAGACCCTCAAGCCCTTCTTCCAGAGCCTCACCGACACGATCCGCAAAGAGGGCGCGCAGAACGTGCTCCTCGCCACCGGCAACCGCTGGGCCTACGATCTCGTCGGAATCCGCCAGAGCCTGCTCCCGGACAAGGACACCGCCTACATGTGGCACGTCTATGCCGGGCACGACAACAACGACCCGAAGCTGTGGGACGAGAAGCTGGACGGGCTCCACAAGGTCCGGCCGGTCGTGGTCACCGAATGGGGCTTCGAACGGAACCCGAACGCCCACTACGACGGATCGGCCTTCGATTTCGGCCGGCCGTTCCTGCGGTACATGAACGAACGGGGTCTCCATTGGACGGCCTGGTGCTGGCACGACACCTGGGGGCCGACCATGTTCGAGCGCGGCACCCGAACCCCGAACGCCTTCGGCGAGTTCGTGATGAAGGCCCTGGCGGCCGAACGGACCCCGCTGGTGCGGCCGCAGGCAGGCCCGATCATCGGGGCCTTAACGGATTCTTGATCGGCGGATCGGGCATCTTTCGGTGATGCTGTCCGCCTTCGCCCTTCTGCTCGCCGCTCCGACCGACTTCCCCGCCCTGAAGCCGGGGCTGCGGTTGGGGCTGCATCGCGGCGGTTACCGGAGCTGGCCGGAAAACACCGCCTACGGATTCGCGCGGGCGGCGGCGATCCATCCTGACCTGATCATCGAGACCGATGTGACCTCCACCTCCGACGGGGTTCCCGTGCTGCTCCACGACGATACGGTGGACCGGACGACCGACGGACGCGGCCCGATCCGGGAGATGACCCTCGCCCAGGTGAAGGCCCTGGACGCGGGTCACGGGTTCGCCGGACGAACGGGATCGTTTCCCTACCGCGGGCGGGGTCTCACGATCCCGACCCTGGCCGAAGGGCTCCGGGCGGCGGGGCGAAACCGGATGCTCATCGACCTCAAGCCCGCCTCCGACCCGGCGGCGGTCATTCGGGTGATCCGGGAGGAGGGGGCTCAGAACCGAGTGATCCTGGCATCTTTCGTTCCCGCGCTCATCGAGCAGGCCCGCCGGCTCGCCCCGGAGATTCCGACCTGCTACGACTCGTCCCAGGGGCTGCGGCTTCTGACCGCCCTCCGAGGGAATGGGTGGGAGGCCTACCGACCGCAGGCGCCCATCCTCAGCATCATGAAGGAGCAGGTCGCCCAGTTCCGGATCACGGACGACGAGATGCGAATGGTGCGGGCCAAGGGGATCATGATCCACCTGCACACCCTGGTGGATGCCGAGGAGGCGATCCGCTGGAGCCCGCTGGTCGATGGATTCCTGACCGGAGACCCCCGCCTCCTTCCCCTCCCGTGAGGCTCTGCTGCGCCTAGGGCGTGTTCACGCTGGCACAGGTCCGGACGCGACGGAGGGTCACTCGGACCTGAGCTAGGGCCGGACATGGGGTGCCCCGACCTGGCGCCCGTCGCGAGCCTAAAGACGGAAACCGGACCTATCGATCGGGCGCAGGTCGGGATGCAGGGAGTTCGGCCTTCGGAAGTGTGCAGGAGGAACCTTCCCCTGAACCTGGCCTGCGACGGATCATGGCCTCTCCGCATCGAAACAGGCCGGCGGTCCGTCGACAGGCCAGGGCACTCCCGTCCGGCAGAGAAACGGGGACCTCCCAAGAAGCCCCCGGGTGAACGCGTGAGCCGCAGGCGAACTCGTGAAACCGGGGGCTTTGGTGCGGCCGACATCCTCTCGGCCGTGAGGAGGCGACGGCTCAGTTCGGCCAGGCGCTGAGGGGGGCGAAGGCGCCGTTCATCGTCAGCTGGATGAACTGGGAGCAGGGCATGTCCGGAGCCGGGATGCCGACCTGGGCCGGACTCACTGTGGTCCCCGGGCTCAGGCAGTAGAGCCGCTGGATCGTCTCGGTGTTCGAGGGAACGGCGATGTAGCCCGCACCCCGGGGAGTCGCGGCCGGGTTGAAGGTGTAGGCCCGCATCGGGATGCTCTTCGCGCTGGAATCCAGGAAGGTGAAGTTGAACCGTCCGCCGTGCCGCAGGGCGCTGTTCCGCTGGGGTCCGGTGTAGTGGTTCAGAATCGAACCGATCGCGCTGATCGTGTAGCGGCGGCCGTTGTAGGTGTCGCCGAAGGCGGCCAGAGTGCTCGGCTCCTCGGCGGAGGTGGCGCTGACCCCGGGCATCACGGTCGTCCCGTTGTCGTTGCGCTGCGGAGCCACCAGGGCGCCGCCCGCCCAGATTCCGAAGCCCCAGTTGTAGCCATAGCCCAGGCAGCGGGTCGTGTCCTGCGGCACGAACTGCCCGGCCGGGGTGTTGGCGTTGGCGCAGGCGTTCGGGCCGCTCGGCACCCGCTGGGTCCAGGCCGGGCTGAAGAAGATCTCCATGTTCTTCAGGTAGGGCTGGAAGGTCTGGTAGATGTCCACCGATGCGCCGCTCGGCTCGACCCAGGTGCTCGGGGTCGTGTCGTCATAGTCGCTCATGTAGAGGTGCATGGCGGTGCCGATCTGCTTGACGTTGCTCAGGGACTGGGTCCGCTTGGCCGCCTCCTTGGCCTGGGCGAAGACCGGGAACAGGATCGCCGCCAGGATGGCGATGATGGCGATGACGACCAGGAGCTCGATGAGCGTGAAGGCGGATCGGCGCATGGCTCGATCATGCGCCGCCGTCGTTAGGGCTGGGTTAAGTCCCCGGCCCGATCCTCAGATCGTTCCCGCAACCCGCCGGATGAGGGCGAGGGTGACTTCGGCGAGGCTCACGAGGTCTTCGCGGCGGATGAACTCCTCGTGGGTGTGAATCTTGTCCATGCCCGTCCCCAGCACCGCCGTCGGAACCCCGTGGGCGTTGGACATGTTCGCGTCGCTTCCGCCGAGCGTCGTCCGAAGCTCGCCTGAATAGCCGAGCTCCTGGAAAAGGCTTCGGGCGGTCGCGACCACGGGCGAATCGTCGGCAAGTTGGTAGGCGACATAGTGCCGGTCGTGCTCGATCTCCACCTGGGCCCCCCATCGCTCGGCGGCCTCCTGCAGCTTCGCCTTCATGTGGGCGATCTGCTCGTCAAGCTCGGCCGGATCGTTGCTCCTCGCCTCGCCCTTCAGCTCGACCCAGGGGCAGACCACGTTCACCGCAGTCCCGCCGACAACCAGGCCGAAATTGGCGGTGGTCTGGGGCGAAATCCGGCCGAGCTTCATGCCCGTCAGGGCGTCGGCGGCGACCGAAATCGCGTTGATCCCCTCTTCAGGATGCTTGCCGGCGTGGGCGGGTCGGCCGATGATACGGGCGTTCAGAAGGTCGTGGGTGGCCGTCCGGGTCACCAGGCTGCCGACGGGCGGGCCGGTGTCCAGCACATAGCCGAAATCGACGCCAAGCGCCTGGATGTCCAGGTTCGCCGCTCCCAGCAGGCCGATCTCCTCGGCGACCGTGAAGAGCAGCCAGACATCGCCGTGGCCCTCCCCGGATTCGATCAG
>JAKRSE010000455.1 GCA_022402505.1 Fimbriimonadaceae bacterium
TGTCGAAGACCCGATCCGGTTCCAGAAGTCGATCCGGGCCTCCATCGAACACGGCCATGCCAACTGCCTGACGATGGAGATCGTCTCGGTCGCCTTCTGGCATCAGCTCCCGCCCTTCGGACGGCTGGAGCCGCTTCCATCCCTCCAGGATCGCGAGCCGCTCCCGGAAATCAGCGTGGTGGACGTCCACCGCTGGCGCGACGCCTGGCGACGGCTCGGCGGCTGAGCGGATTCAGCGCGGCATGCCGACGATGAGACGACACGCCAGCTGAAGCGGCAGCCGCCCTGCCCGCCCGTGGCTCTTCATGAGGGCTTCGGCCTCGGACTCGGCATCGACCGACTCCGGCCACCAGCTGCGCGACCGGCAGAGGCCGGCGAACTCCTCGGCGGTCGGGGAGAACAGGTGCCGGAACTCCTTGAGGCGGCTCGTCCCCTTCAGGAACAGAGGCCGGAGCCGCTCGCGATCCGAGAGGGTGCGGTCGGCCTCCCCTCGCACCCGGGCCTCCAGATCGATCACCGCCTGGGTCGCCGGACTTCCCCCCGCCTCCCACTCGTTCCAAAAGAGCGCGATCCAGCCCGCGCCGTGAAGCACCCGGTCGAACTCCTTCATCGCCGCCGCCTGGTCGAACCAGTGGAACGACTGGGCGCAGGTCACCAGGTCCATGCTCGAGTCGTCGATCGGCAGATCCTCCGCCCGACCCTCCAGGCTGACGAATCCCGGGTCCTCTCCGAGCCGGGCCTCCGCCTCCGCCCGCATGGCCGGGTTGGGCTCGCAGGCCAGCACCCCGGCTCCGGCCTTCAGCATCATCTCCGTCCAGATTCCGGTCCCGCTCCCCACGTCGGCCACGCGCGATCCCGGCTCCAGGCCGCAGTGCTCCTTCAGATGCTGGACCAGCGCGGAAGGGTAGCCGGGCCGGAACCGGGCATAGGCGGCCGCTCGGTCGGTGAAGGGGGTGATTCCGTCTCGTGAAGTGTCCATGCGGGTCCGGGGGCTTGAGTATGGGGCAAGCGGGTACACCCGAGGCATGACCGACGCCGAAGCCCTGCTGGAAGCCGCCTGGCAGGCCCTGGAAGACGGGGCCTCGCGGCGGAAGGCTCTCTTCCACCTAGCGACTTTGGCCAGCCGTGATTCCGAAGGAGCGCCGAGGGTTCGAACCCTGGTTCTGCGAAGGGTGGAGCGCAGGCCGGCGCGGCTCCGATTCCACACCGACACCCGATCCGCCAAGTGGCAGGGTCTGGAGCTGGACGACCGGGCCGAAGCCTGCTTCCACCATCCGGACCACCCTCTGCAGGTCCGGGCCGCCGGGCGGGCGGTTCTTCTCTCGCAGGGGGAGGTCTGGGCCGAGGCGTGGCAAGGCACTCCCACCATGTCCCGACGGTGTTACTGCAGCCTCGGCGCGCCCGGTTCGCCGCTCGATGATCCGGCCCGGTCGATGCCCGAAGAGCTTCGGGATCGGCGTCCCACTCTGGAGGAGTCCGAGGCCGGAAGAGACCGCTTCGGCGTCCTCATTCTGGAGATCGAAACCCTGGACATCCTGAGCCTCGATTCCACCGGCCATCGCCGACTGATCGCGGTGGGGGATGCCCTGCAATGGGTGCATCCCTGACCCCAGCCGGGGAAGCTAGAATGCATGAATGTCCCGGTTGGATTCCTTGGAACGGGCCGCAGCGGCGCTTCCTGGGTTCCTGGAGGATGCCCGCCGCCTGATCGCCGCGCTGAGGGAGGCCGGGCCGGATGACGCTTCCGACGGCTGACCTGCTCCTCATCCAGAGGATTCTTCGGGAGCACGACGCGCCCCCGACCCGCCTCTTCGGCTCGTGGGCGAAGGGGACGGCGGCGAAGTGGTCGGACATCGACCTCTGCCTCTGCGCCGAGCTGCCGATGCCTTCGATCCTCTTCTCCCGCATCGAAGAGGCGTTGGAGGAGAGTTCCCTCCCCCGGGTCGTCGATCTCAGCGACTTTCACCGTTTGGACCCGAACCTGCAGCAGGAGGTCGTGACCCACGGAATCCTCATCCATCCCTCTCCAGCCGGCGGCGCGATTCAGGAGCTCGGCCTCCACTGAGTCTGAAGGTCCGGGCCGACCGGCCGAACCCTGATCTCCCTCCGTAGAATCTGGCGAAGCATGGCCTACCGCGATTTTCAGCACTTCCTCGAAGTCCTCGAATCCAAGGGAGAGCTGAAACGGATCGACGCCCCCGTCAGCCCCTATCTGGAGATCACCGAGATCGCCGACCGGGTGATGAAGGCGGGCGGTCCGGCCCTGCTCTTCACCAACCCCACGGGCACCCCTCAGCGGCGCGGCACTCCGAACCACCGATCGGCCGTGATGCGCGAACCCAGCATCGACCCCGCCGCCCGGCCCGGCGGCGAGATCAAGTACGCCCACCCGGTCGCGATCAACACGATGGGCAGCCGGAAGCGGATGAGCATGGCGCTGAGCTGCGAGGACTTTGAAGAGCACGCCGAGCGGATCGCCGCCCTGCTGAAGCCCGACGTCCCCGGCAGCCCGCTGGAGGCGCTCAGGAAGCTCCCGCAGCTTCTCGGCGAGATCAAGACCGTCCCGCCCAAGAAGGTCAAGGATGGAATCTGCCAGGAGGTCGTGATGATGGGCGACGAGGTGGACCTCACCCAGATTCCTGTCCTCAACTGCTGGCCGGAAGACGGCGGCCCTTACGTCACGCTGCCCCTCGTCTTCACCAACGACCCGGTGACCGGCAAGCGGAACGTCGGCATGTACCGCGTGCAGGTCTACGACCGGAACACCTGCGGAATGCACTGGCAGATGCACAAGACCGGCCAGCGGCACATGGAATCGGCGGGCGACCAGGGCCGGCGAATCGAGGTGGCTGTGGTGCTCGGCGGCGACCCGGCCTACACCTTCAGCGCGATCTCTCCCCTGCCCCCGGGCATCGACGAAATGCTCTTCGCCGGATTCCTCCGCCGCGAAAACGCCCGGCTGGTCAAGTGCAGGACCCTCGACATCCACGTCCCCGCCGATGCCGAGTTCGTCATCGAAGGCTACGTCGATCCCTCCGAGCGGAGGCTTGAAGGCCCCTTCGGCGACCACACCGGCTACTACTCCCTGGCCGAGGAGTTCCCGGTGCTCCACGTCACCTGCATCACCCGCCGCGAGCGGGCGGTCTGGCCTGCGACGATCGTCGGTCAGCCCCCGATGGAAGACGGATGGATGGGCAAGGCGGTCGAGCGGATCTTCATGCCGATGATCCAGCTCACCACGCCCGAAATCGTGGACATGAACCTCCCGGTCGAAGCGACCTTCCACAACGTCGCGTTCGTCAGCATCCGGAAGAAGTATCCCGGCCACGCCTTCAAGGTGATGAACGCCATCTGGGGGCTCGGCGGGCTCGCCTTCACCAAGTTCGTCTTCATCTTCGATGAGGACTGCAACGTGCAGGATTTCGGCGAGGTGCTCTTCCGGATCGGAGCCAACTGCGACCCGGCCCGCGACACCCTGCACAGCCGAGGCCCGGTGGACCAGCTGGACCACGCAAGCATGGCGGAGGGCTTCGGCGGCAAGCTCGGATTCGACTGCACCCACAAGTGGCCGGGCGAGAACGGCTTCAACCGCGACTATCCAAAGCTGATCACAATGGCCGACGACGTCAAGGCGAAGATCGACCGACTCTGGCCAAGCCTCGGCCTCTGAGATCCGAATCCACCAGGGCCCGGAGGAGTTCCGGGTCCTGAACCTGCCCGGTCGTCCGGTGGATGATCCCCCGCTCGGTCCCGGTGTCCCAGTACATCGGGATCATCCCGCTTCTGGACGCGGCTTCGGTGATGGACCGGACCCACCGAAGAACGTAGCGCCGACCCGCCGGGCGGCTGGGCTTCGTGTAGGCGCCGTACTCGCCGAGGATCACCGGAATCCCCCGGGCTCCGAAGGCCTCCTGGACCTTTCGGAACCGGTCCTCCACGAAGTCTTCATTGCCCCAGCCGTCGGTCGCCGCCGGGCTGCTCGCCCCCCTGCCCCACTGCCAGACCGGACTCTGCTCGTTCAGGGTGAAGTTGTAGGGGGTGTAGTAGTGCAGCTCCATCATCAGCCGGTTCCGCGCCGAATCCTCGGGCAGTGTCAGGTTCCACTTCAGGCTGTGGTCGATGTCGGTGTTGTAGCCCTGGACCACGAGCCAGCGGTTCCGATTCCGGCCTCCTGTCGCCCGGACGGTGGTCACGAAGGTCTGGTTGAAGCCGTTCTGAACCTCGGCGTTCTCCGGCGCCGGCGGGCCGTAGTCCCCCTGGACATGAACCTCGTTCGTGCCGGCGAAGAGCAGGTGGTCGCCGTGATCGCGGAAGGCGGTGCCGATCTGCTGCCAGAAGGCGGCA
>JAKRSE010000456.1:0-903 GCA_022402505.1 Fimbriimonadaceae bacterium
CAAGGACGAGCTGAACGACTGGCCGAACACCGCCCGCTACAGCGCCTACTACATCCGGCGAGCCTGCGAGGCGAGCCTGAAGCGGATGCAGACCGACGTGATCGACCTCTACCAGTTCCACCACATCGCCCGCGAGTGCCCGTGGGATGAGGTCTGGGAAGCCATGTCGGTTCTGATCCAGCAGGGGAAGATCACCTACGTCGGCAGCAGCAACTTCGCCGGCTGGAACATCGCCCAGGCCTGCGAGACCGCCAAGGCGAAGGGGACGCTTGGACTCATCAGCGAGCAGAGCAAGTACAGCCTGATCCAGCGCGAAATCGAGCTGGAGGTCGCCCCGGCCTGCAACGCCTACGGCCTGGGGATCATCCCCTGGTCCCCGCTGGGAGGCGGCGTGCTCGGAGGCGTCATGAAGAAGCAGGACGGAGCCCGGCGCTATGGCGACTGGACCAAGTGGATTCTGGAGAACAAGGGCAAGGAGCTGCAGGCCTGGGAAGACCTCTGCGACGAGATCGGCCACGCCCCCGGCGAGGTCGCCCTCGCCTGGACTCTCGTGAACCCGGCGGTCGCCGCCCCGATCATCGGCCCCCGGACCATGGAGCAGCTGGAATCGGCCGTCCGCGCCCTCGAGATCAAGCTCTCCGAGGACGTGCTGAAGAAAATCGACGAGATCTTCCCGCCCTTCAAGACCGCCCCCGAGCATTACGCCTGGTAAGTCTGGGTCGATCAACAAAAAGAGGAGGGTCTCGGTCTGCGGATGCAGACCGGGACCCTCTTTGCCTATCCCGGCAGGTTCAGCGGGCGACGATGTTGTTGTCGTCCGAGTTTCGGCTGAGGTCTTCGTAGCGGATCGAGGTCCGGAACTCTCGGTCGCCGATCTTCAGCAGAACCGTGTAGAGATCGGAA
>JAKRSE010000456.1:913-4331 GCA_022402505.1 Fimbriimonadaceae bacterium
CGGTCGCGAGTCCGCGCCGAGGCCGCCAAGTGACCGAGTTCAGCCCGACCCGGCCGGTCGCCGAGAGCCGCGCCACCAGCGAACCATCCGCCGCCAGGACCTGCAGGCTCATCTCGCCTTCCGGCGCCTTTCCGAGCCAGTAGTCGATGCGGCCCGCCGGCTGCGTGTTTCGGCTCACGAAGTCCCGATCTCCGCCGAACCATCCACCCTGCGTGTAGCCGAAGCCGTAGGCGGCGGTCGGGCGAACGAGGTGAACGTCCTTCTTCCGGTTTGCCTCGGTGAGGTCTTCCAGCGCGTTGATCGGCACGATCCAGATCGAGCGGCCGTGGGTGCCGACGACCAGATCGAACTCTCGGGGATGGATCACGAGGTCATCCACGCGGACCGTCGAGAAGGTTCCAGAGGCGTACTTGGTCCAGGTCTTCCCTCGGTCGAGGCTGGCGTAGAGCCCGATCTCGGTGCCGAGGAAGAGAAGGTCGGGATTGCGGAGCCCTTCCTTGATGACGTAGGCCGAGTCGTTCTCCTTCAGGCCGGCCGAAATCGGCGTCCAGGTGGCCCCGAAGTCGTCGGTCATGAAGACATAGGGCTTGTAGTCGTCGTTGCGGTGGCTGTCGAAGGTGACGTAGGCGCGGCCCTCGGCGAAGGAGGAGGCGGTGACCCGGCTGACCCAGGTGTTGGCCGGAACCCCGGGGACCGTGACCTTCTCCCAGGTCTGACCGTCATTCCGGCTGAGCCAGACGAGCCCGTCGTCGGTGCCGACCCAGAGCAGGCCCTGGACTCGGGGAGATTCGCTGATCGTGACGATGGTGCAGTGCCGCTCCGCTCCGGTGTCTTCCGGAGTCACGCCGCCGCTCGGGTTGTTGCGGCTGATGATCTTCGCGGGGTCGTTGGTCGTCAGGTCCTCGCTGATCACCCTCCAGTTGTCGCCGCGGTTGACGCTCTTGAAGAGGCGGTTGCCGCCGAAGTAGATGGTCCGCGGGTTGTGGGGGCTGATGAGGAGGGGGCTGGACCAGTTGAACCGGTAGGTTTCGCCCTGCGGCGGCCGGGGCCGGATGAAGGCCCGTTCGCCCGTGACCTGGTTCAGCCGGCCGAGCGCGCCGCCCTGACTCTCGCTGTAGACGATCCGCCAGTCTTCCGGATCGACCTGGACGTGGAATCCGTCGCCGCCGCCGACCTGGTACCAGTCGGTGTACTTGACCCCGCCGTTGATGGGATGCTGGCTGGGTCCGCCCCAGCTGCCGTTGTCCTGCAGCCCGCCATAGACGAAGTAGGGCTTGCGCATGTCCACGGCGATGGCATAGAACTGGCCGATGTCAAGACTGTTGATGTGCTCCCACTTGAGGCCTCGGTCACGGGTCTGGGCGACTCCGCCGTCGTTCCCGTTGATCATGTGGTTGCTGTCGTTCGGGTTGATCCAGAGGGCGTGGTGGTCCACGTGGATGTTCATCGGCAGGCTCCGGAAGGTCTTGCCCGCATCCGTCGTGTAGTGGAAGCTGACGCCCGGCATGTAGATCCTGTCGAAGTCGTTGGGGTCCTGCCGAATCTTGCTGAAGTAGAAGGGCCGGGGGTTCAGGGGGTTGACCTTCGTCCAGGTCTGACCGCCGTCCATGCTGCGATAGATGCCTCGGTCGGTGGCATGTTCGACGCTGGCGACGACCACCTTCGGGTCCTTGCGGAAGTAGTTGAGGCCGATCCGGCCGAAGTCGCCGGAGGTCGGCAGGCCGGACATCGACTTCTTCCAGGTTCGTCCGCCATCGGTGCTGCGGTAGATCGCCGAGCCGGGCCCGCCGGACTGCCACCGGAACGCCCAGCGCCGCCGCTCATAGGTCGCGGCGAGGAGGTTGTTCGGATTCTTCGGGTCCTGCTGGATGTCGATGACGCCGGTCAGGTCGTTGTCGGTCTTGAGGGTGCGGGTCCAGGTCTTCCCTCCGTCTTCGGTCAGGTAGACGCCCCGGGTGGGGCTCGGCCCCCAGAGGTTGCCGAGTGCGCCGACCAGGACTCGGTTGTCCGACCGGGGGTCGATCACGATGCCGCCGACGTGGCGCGAATCCTTCAGGCCGATGTGGCTCCAGGTCTTGCCCCCGTCGGTCGTCTTGTAGAGTCCGTCGCCCCAGCTGCTGGAGTTCCGGTTGTTCTGCTCGCCCGTCCCGATGTAGACCAGGTCAGGATTCTTCTGGCTGACCGCGACCGCCCCGAGCGCCGACGTGCCGCCGCTGAAGAAGACGGGCTCCATCGTGATCCCGCCGTTGACGGTCTTCCAGACTCCACCGCTGGCGACCCCGACGTAGAAGATGCGGGGTTCCTTTTCGTAGACGGCGAGGTCGGAGACTCGCCCGCCCATCGTCGTCGGGCCGAGCGCCCGGGCCTCCAGCGAGCCGATCAGGTCGGAATCGGCCGTCTGACCAAAGGAAACGGCCGCGACGAGCACGGCCGAGAACGAGACAAAAGACTTCATCAGAATAGGAGGGACATTACCGCGTGATCGCCTCCAGAGTCACCCCCCGGCGGCGCCGTTTCACGGGTTCGCCTTTCGGCTCACACGTTCTCCGGCACCGCCTCGCCTCACT
This sequence comes from Fimbriimonadaceae bacterium, assembly GCA_022402505.1. Lineage (GTDB taxonomy): Bacteria > Armatimonadota > Fimbriimonadia > Fimbriimonadales > Fimbriimonadaceae > JAKRSE01. Next base: position 3,481 of record JAKRSE010000456.1, read on the forward strand.
CGCTCGAGCGGGTCCGGGTGGCATGGTGATGTGGCTCCCCTTTCCGTGCCTGCCTTGGCAAGGGACTCCGAGCCCCATCGCCATGGGACAGCTTGGACTCCTGGCGAACATCCCGGGCAAGGCGGGCATCTTCACCAGGCCACCCATCCGCGCTTCTGAGAGACGGCAGGGATTCGCCCTGTAAGGGCCCCGGGGCGTGTTCGCTCTTCCGGGCCGCTCCTGGTTGCATGACATGGTTGCCCTGGCCTGTCGACGGACCGCCGGCCCGGCTCGAAGCGGAAAGGCCACGATCCGTCGCAGGCCAGGTTCCGCGGACGGTCCTGCCGGCAGACCTCGCTTCCCGACCTGCGGCCGATCCACCCTTCATGTTTCCGTCCGGCAGGCCGAGGCGGCCGTCGATCGGCCCTCACCGAGATCAACAAGGAGCCGCCCCCGCCTCGGACCCGTGAGAGTCTGATCGCGACCGGGGGTGAGGACGATGTCGAGATCAGCTGCCGAGCCGGACGAGTCGCCGCAGCTCCGGGAGCCGGGGAATCACGTTGGCCCCGGGGCAGTCGGTCTGGGCGCTGAAGTCGCGGTGGCCGCCGATCTTGTAGGCCGGAACCCGCCACTTGGCCGCCGCCCATCGGGTCACCTGGACCAGCGACGCCCACTGCACGTCCGGCACCTGCTCTTCGTTGAAGTTCCCTTCCAGCACGATCAGGAGGTGGCCGGTCGGGTCGTATTCGGTGTTCGTGTCGCCGGCGAACTCGGGCGGCCGGGCTTCACCGATCCGCCCGTCGATCGAGATGTAGTAGTGATAGGGGATGTCCGGCCAGGAAGGTTTGACCCGCCCGCTCGCCAGCTTGTCC
>JAKRSE010000457.1 GCA_022402505.1 Fimbriimonadaceae bacterium
GTCGGCTCGGTTCAGCCAGGAGGTGCCGGCCGGCAAGCGTCGCTGGGTGATCGTGGCCTATGGGGCGGCGATGACCGTCTGGTTCGCCTGGCGGGCTTTCGGCGGCTGAATCGGGTCGCGCCCGGCGGCGATCTCCCGGAACCAGTGCTCCGACCGTTCCGTCCACGGACGGTGCTGCTCGGGGCTCGTCGCCACATGAGGCCCGATCGGCATCGGAACCGCCTCCTTGGGGCCGGGGATCAGGTTGAAGGCGGCCCAGATTCCGCCGGGAGGGCAGGTCCAGTCGATCCCGCCCATCGAAACCAGCGACCGGGCCCGGATCGCCGGGGCAAAGTTGGCGGCGTCGATGGAGGGGCTGAGCGGGTCTTCCGTCAGGTAGGGATAGGAGGCCTGGCGGCCGGAGCGCGGCCCGGTGAGCTCGGCTCCGGCGGGAACCGTGGCCATCAGATGGGTCGCCTTAGGGTGGAGGGCGGCCACCGCGAAGGACTGCTGACCTCCCATGCTGGCACCGGTCACGACGAGGGTCCTTCCGTCCCAATCCGGCCTCTGGGTGAGCCAGTCGGCCGCCCGGACTCCGCGAAGGTACATCTCCACGAAGTAGTTCGCACCGTTGGCGGTGTAGTTCTTCAGGCGGTCGGAAAGGGCAGAGTAGTAGGCGGGAGCTTCGACGGCGCGGACGTCATGCGGCTGGATGTTCAGGATCATGAAGCCCTGGGCGGCCCGGTAGAGGATCCAGTTGGGATCCAGCGGATAGGGCGGGCTCGCCCACTGGAGCTGAAGGATCGCCGGAAACCGACCAGGTCTGGCGGGCTTCGCAAACTGCCCGTAGACTTTGGTGCCGTTGACGTGGTTCATCGTCACCAGGCCGTACTCCACGCCGGGGATCGGGCTCGCCTTCGGTTCCCAGACCGGATCCGCCGGAACCGCCTTCAGCTCCTGAAGCTTCGTCCGCCAGAAACCGTCGAAGTCGGCCGGGCGAGGGGCGGCCGGGCGGATCCTCTCCGGCGAGACGAAGGCGGCGAAGTCCAGCGGATACTGCGAGCCGTCCCGGGTCAACCGGAGGATGAGGGTTGCCGGTTCAGCCGATGTGTGCTCGATGCGCACGGGCGTCTGGCCGACGGAGATGCGCCCGGACTTCACCTCCCGGTGGTTGAAGGCCAACAGGGTGTAGGAGTAGTCGGCCGGCGCCGGGCTCTGGACCGTCCATCCCACGGTCTGTCCAACCCGGTAGGTTACGTCCGCCCGGTCAGGAGTGACCGTCGTGGGCGACTGAAGGAGCAGGGCGAGGACGACGCTGACCATCGGCCCCAGTCTACTGACTCTCAAGGTTCAATTTGAGCGGGTCCGCGGCAGGATGGACGGAGACGCCCGGGCTCAGGTTCGCAGGATGATCGGGATGACTTCGGGCTTCTGCCGGGCCTCTTTGCCGATGATCCGGCGAACCGGTTCGCAGAGGGCGTCTTCGAGGGTGGACTGGTCTTGGACTTCGGCGGGGCTCAAGCCCTTGACGCTGTCCATCACGGCCGCCCGAGCCGAGTCGAGATCCTTCGCTTCGCCGCAGAATCCCTTGGCCGACAGGGTCGGTTTTCCGACGAAGGTTCCGGACTTCTGATCCACCTCGACCGCGACGATGACCACCCCGTGGTGGGCCATGTTGAACCGCTCCCGGAGCACGCGGTCGCCGACCTCCTGGCCGCCGGCCTGGTCGATCAGGATTTCGCCCGCCCGCACGTGGCCCGCCTTCCACGCCTTGTTCTCGTCGATGTTCAGGATGTCTCCGTTGGCGAGAAGGAAGATGCGGTGCCGGACGTGGCCCATGTCCCAGAGCATTCGCTCGAACAGCTTCTGGTGTCGCGGCTCGCCGTGGACCGGCGCGACATAGAAGGGCTGGGTCAGGTTGACCATCATCTTCAGCTCTTCCTGGTGGCCGTGGCCGCTGGCGTGGATGGGCGAATCGTGTTCCAGGATGACGTGGGCGCCCAGGTGGATCAGTCGGTTGACGGTCCGATAGATCGCTCCCTCGTTCCCGGGGATCGGGCGGGCCGAATAGAGGATCGTGTCTCCCTCTTCGATCTTCAGGAACCGATGCTCCTGGCGGGACATCTGGCTGAGCGCGGCCATCGGTTCGCCCTGGCTGCCGGTGACCAGGATCACGACTTCGCCGGGAGCGTACTTTCCGATCTCATCGATCTTCACATAGACCGCGGGCGGCATGTCCAGATACTTCATGCTCTGGCAGAGGGCGACGGTCGAATCCATCCGCCGGCCGGCGATGGCGACCTTGCGGCCCGTCTTCTTGGCCGCGTTGACGACCTGTTGCATCCGGTGGATGTTGCTGCTGAACGTGGTGACCATCACTCGGCCGGGAGCGGCGGCGAAGACCTCTTCCAGAGCCCGGCCGACCACCGACTCGCTCAGGCTCCATCCCTTGCGGTCCACGTTGGTGGAATCGCTGAGGAGAAGCAGCACGCCCTCCTCGCCCAGCTCGGCGAACCGCTTGATGTTGGTCAGCTTCTTGTCCACCGGGCTGAAGTCGAACTTGTAGTCGGCGGTGAAGAGGATGATGCCGTGGCTCGTCCGGATGGCGAGGGCGGCGGTTTCGGGAATCGAGTGGGTGATCCGGATCGGCTCGACGCTCATCTCGCCGATCGAGATCACGTCGCCGAAGCTCATTCGCTTGATGTTCGGCTCGATGTTCCGCGCCTTCTCCTGGAGCTTGCTGCGGACGAGGGCCTCGGTGAAGGGGGTGGCGTAGATCGGGACGTCGGGGAGGATTTGGAGGAAGTAGGGGATCGCGCCGACGTGGTCTTCGTGGGCATGGGTCAGGACGAGGGCCTTGACCTTCTTCTTGTTTTCCACCAGCCAGGACATGTCCGGGATGACGATGTCCACACCGTACTGCTCTTCATGGGGGAAGCTGAGTCCACAGTCGACGACGATGATCTCTTCGCCCTGGACGACGGCGGTGCAGTTTTTGCCGATTTCGCCACAACCGCCGAGGGGAACCACTTGAAGCAGACTCATTCGGGGCGAAGCATACCGGTCTTGGCTCGGCCCCTACGGCCCGCCCCCTCCGACAGACCCCGGACCCCTCCCCGAACCGACCCAGGCTCCCCCGTCAAAGCATCGCCAGCAGCTCCTGCGTCTCCGTCACCGCTTCGCCGAAGATGGAGACGGCTTCATCGATCTCCTCCTCGGAGATGATCAGCGGCGGTTCCATTCGGATGACTCGGGGGTTGTTCAGGGTATAGGCAGCCACCAGGCCTCGCTTCAGCATCTGGCCGATCACCAGCTCGCCGACCTCGTCCATGGCGAATTCGACTCCGACCATCAGTCCCAGCCCCCGGACTTCGGCAATCAGCTCACTCTCCAGGCCTCGCAGGCCCTTCACGAGCCGCTCACCCAACTCGGCCGATCGTTCGCAGAGGCCCTCCTCCTCGATCACCTGCAGGGTCGCCAGGCCCGCCGAGCAGGCCAGGGGATTTCCGCCAAAGGTGCTCGTGTGGGCCAGGGGATTCTGGCCGAAGACCTTCTTCCAGGTCGCCTCGCCGCCCATGCAGGCGCCGATCGGCATGACGCCTCCGCCCAGGGCCTTGGCGAGGGTCATCAGGTCGGGCCGAACCGCTTCGTGGTCGCAGCCGAACCATCGCCCGGTCCGCCCCAGTCCGGTCTGGACTTCGTCCAGAATCAGCAGGGCCCCGGTCTGGTCGCAGAGTTCGCGCAGACGGGACAGGTAGCCGGGCGGAGCCGGGTGAATGCCTCCCTCGCCCTGGACGGCCTCGACGATGACGGCCGCCGTCTGCACGTCGATCGCCCCGGCCGCCGCTTCGGCATCTCCGAAAGGCACAACCCTGCATCCATCCAGCAGAGGGCGGAAGGGGTCCTGATACTTGGCTCTGGGAGTCACGGACAGGGCGCCCAGGGTCTTGCCGTGGTAGCCGCCGGTGGTGGAGACGAAGCCGGCCCTCCCGGTCGCAGCCCGCGCGAACTTCAGGGCGGCCTCCACCGCCTCGGCGCCGCTGTTGCAGAAGAAGGTGAAGTCCAGTCCCTCGGGAGAGACGGACGCGAGTCGGGCGGCGAGTCGGGCCTGGTTCTCGCTGAAAAAGGCCTTGCCGGAGAGGGGAATCCGGTCCAGCTGATTCCGCACCGCCTCGATGACGGCCGGATGTCGATGGCCCAGCGAGAAGACGCCGTACCCGCCCAGGAAGTCGAGCAGCCTCCGGCCCGTGTGGTCGATGATCCA
>JAKRSE010000458.1 GCA_022402505.1 Fimbriimonadaceae bacterium
TCCGACTGGGGCTGGACTCCACCGACGGCGCAGTAGACGGCCACGACGCCGTCCAGCACGCGCAGCGACCGCTCCACTTCGACCGTGAAGTCGACGTGGCCGGGCGTGTCGATGATGTTGATCCGGTAGTTGGGGGCTCCCTCGGCCACCGTGGTTCCGTCCTTGCCCAGATAGCGGGTGGGCGTCCAGAAACAGCTGGTGGCAGCGGAGGTGATGGTGATGCCCCGCTCCTGCTCCTGCGCCATGTGGTCCATGGTCGCGGCGCCGTCATGCACCTCGCCGATCTTGTAGTTGCGGCCGGTGTAATACAGGATTCGCTCGGTCGTAGTGGTCTTGCCGGCATCGATGTGAGCGGCAATCCCGATGTTTCGAACAAGGTCGAGGGAGTGCGAACGGGGCATCTTGGTGTCTCTCGTGTCGTGGATTGAGGGGGTTTAGAAACGGTAGTGGCTGAACGCCTTGTTGGCGTCGGCCATCTTGTGGGTGTCGACCTTCTTCTTCACCGATTCGCCGGCGCCGTTGTAGGCGTCCACGAACTCGGCGGTCAGCTTGTCGATCATCGACTTGCCGCTGCGCTTGCGCGAGGCGTTGACCAGCCAGCGCAGGGCCAGGGTGCGCCGGCGGACCGGGCGGACATCCATGGGGACCTGGTAGGTCTGGCCGCCGACGCGGCGGGGCCGGACTTCGACGGCGGGCATGATGTTCTCGATCGCCTTGTTGAAGACTTCGATCGGCTCTTCGACTTCCAGCTTCTTGGCCGCGTTGGCCAGGGAGACGTAGACGATCTGCTCGGCCTTCGACTTCTTGCCGTCGAGCATCAGGCGGTTGATGAAGCGCTGCAGAAGCTCGCTGCCGTGAACCGGGTCAGGCAGGATTTCGCGGGTGTAATCGTGGGACTTGCGGGACATTGTTCTTCAGACCTCCTTCGTTCACTTCTTGCCGGCCGGCTTTGCGGCTCCGGCCTTGGCCTTCTTGGCTCCGTACTTGCTGCGAGACTTGTTCCTCTTGCTGACGCCTGCCGTCTGCCGGGTTCCGCGCACGATGTGGTAGCGGACGCCGGGCAGGTCCTTCACTCGACCGCCGCGGACCAGGACCACGCTGTGCTCCTGGAGGTTGTGCCCTTCGCCGGGGATGTAGGCCGTGACCTCGATGCCGTTGGTGAGACGGACACGAGCCACGCGCCGGGCGGCGGAGTTGGGCTTCTTGGGCGACATGACCCGCACCACGGTGCAGACGCCCTGCTTGAAGGGAGACTGACGGAGGGCGGGCGACTTGGACTTCACCGTGGGCTTGGTGCGTCCCTTGCGAACGAGCTGGTTGACGGTCGGCATCTGTCTTTGGATTCCTCGCGGCTTTTCCGGGGCCCTCGCCCGCAGAATCCCCTCACTCTTGAAGCAGAAAACCCCTGCGCCATGCGCAAGGGCCGCCATTCGGGGGTGGTTACGCTTTGAACGCGGGGAACATCCTGAACCGAACGCGGCTTCTCCTGAGATCAGACTGCGGGCAGGGTGTCCCTGCCAGGCGATATGATGGCATCCCACCGGGCCTCAACTCGGGACTGCCGGGACTCGGGACCCTTCGACCTACCGGCCGGCGAAGACACAAATCCAGTCGATTTCATTGGAACTCAAGCCAAATCGATTCGTCCTAAAATGTTAAGGCCCCGCTGGGAGGCGGCGCCACCCACAAAACAGACATGTTGAACTCACTCCTGCTGGCGGGTGCGCTCGCTGCCCCTCAAGGGATGAACCCCAGCTTCCGGCCGTCGGATCGCAACCTCCTGAAGACCATCGAGCATCTGAAGCTCACGCCCACCTTTCTGGAGGTCCTGAAGAAGTCCAAGTGGAGCCGGACGCTCCGCTCAGCCGGCCCCTACACCGTCTTCGCCCCCCAGGAGTCGTTCTTCCGAAGCTCCCCCCGATTGCTCGACCGGCTGAACGACGATGCCGCCTTTCGGGATGCCTGGGTCGGAGCGCACATCGCTCCGGTCTCCACCCGGCTGTTCGAGCTGACCGACGGTCAGACCTCCCGGATCAAGTCGATGGGGCCCAGCTTCCTCACGGTTCAGCGGGACGGCAACCGCATCTTCATCGGCCCCAGCATCTGGATTCTTCGCATGGATCTGCTGGCGGCGAACGGCACCTTCAATGTCGCCAACGGCGCCGCAGTGGACGAAGCCACCGCCTCCCGAAACCAGGCGCGCTGACCCTCCCGGAGCCAAGGGCCGGGGTCCGAGCAGACGAACCCCGGCCGGAGCGCCTCAGGCCTCCTTCTTCAGCAGGTCCCGAATCTCGGTCAGCAGGTCCACATCCGTGGGTCCGGCCGGCGCAGGGGCGGGCGGCGGGAAGAGCCGGTTCATCGCCTTGATCACAAAGAAGAGCGCCGTGCCCACGATCAGGAAGTTGACGACGGCGTTGAGAAAGTTGCCGACCATGATCCCCTTCGGCTTGCCGTCCGCGTCCTGACCCAGCTGGATGACCAACGCCGAAAAGTCGGGCTTGCCGAAGATTGCGCCGATCAGCGGGGTGATGATGTCGGCGACGAGAGAGTTGGTAATGGCGCTGAACGCTGCGCCGATGACGACGCCGACAGCGAGATCAACGACGTTTCCTCGCAGGAGGAAGGCCTTGAGTTCTTTAAGCATGGGATGTTCCGGTCAGAGGATCACCGAACCGGCCATCTCGCCGGCTCAGGCTTCCGGCTGCAGGACGACTTCCCCGTCCTCCGGCAGCTTCTGACCGTCCCATTCTGACGCCTTCCAGACACCCTCTTCAAGCCGGAGGACCACATTCAGCGGAGGTGCGCCCTCGGTCTCAGGCTCCAGCAGAAGAAGAAGCATGTCCTCTTCCCTCCGCCACTTCCCGGACCATTCCCGCGACTTCTCGCCTTCGGATTCAGCCCAACGAGCCTCGCCCCCGGCATTGAGCTCGACCGTCAGCCGGACGTCGCCCCGAGTTCCGGTCATCGCGCCCATGGCCGGAACGACGGGAGTCCCGGATGCGGACGCTTCGGGAGCGGCGGCAGGCGGTGCGGCCGGATCGGCGGCCTTCGGCTCACCGCCGCCACACCCGACAGCCAGGGTCAGGAGAACCCCCGCAATCGCCATCCCGACCAAGCTCTGAAGCCGCCTCATCGACTCAGATTGAACCCCGGGTCGGCCTCGTTCGGTTCCACCAGGTCCAAGACCGTGACCTCCGGCCGAGCCAGCAATCGGGAGCCCGGCCAGATCGTTCCGCCGATCCCCCGATTCACATAGACCGGATGGCTCGGCCCGCGAACAAGGCCCGACATGTACTTGGCGCCGTACCTGCTCGGCAGAACGCCCGGGACGTCGCGAAGCAGCGCGACCTGACCGCCGTGCATGTGCCCCGCCAGCTGGAGATCGATCCGCCAGCCCGGAGGCAGCTCCTCGGCCATGTCGGGATTGTGCTGAAGGACGATGCGGGGCCGGTCGGCCGGGATTCCGGCCAAAGCCCGAGCCGGGTCGGGAGTGCCGATCTGCCAGTCCGAAATGCCGACCAGGTGCACCCCGCCCAGATCGACGGACCATTCGTCCAGCCACTGGACCTCCGTTTCGGTCCGAAGCCGGTTGACGAGCCCTCTGAGATCGGCGGCGCAGTCGTGGTTCCCGGAGACGGCGAACACCCCCCGGGGAGCCGTCAGCGTCGAGAGAACCCTCATCAGCGGGTCCATCTCCCCGGCCTCGGTGTGGACCTGGATGAGATCGCCGGTGATGACCACGGCATCCGGATGTTCGGCCATGGCCGCCCGGACCACTCGGCTCAGAAAGGCCTCAGAGACCGTCCCGGAGTTCCAGTGAAGGTCGCTGATCTGCACGATCCGCAGTCGGGGCGATCCGGGAAGGGCGACTCGGTGGCGGACCACCTCCAGCCAGGTCTTCTCGAAGAACGTCGACCAAAGTCCGGTCGGCACCAAAGCCGCTCCGAGGCCCCACATTCCGGACTTCAAGAGTTCTCGGCGGGTCGGCTTGGCATGGGGCATGGAGCGGCCGCGACGTGCGGCTTGACCTCATTGTGGACCGGCGGGACCGCAGGCTGAACCCCACTGTCTCTGGGGTACCTTCGCCCCGTTTGTCGGCGCATCGGCCGGAGGCGGCGTATGCCTGATCCCGGCGAGGGTTGCGACCGATTGGACACCACCTGTCACGTGGAGACTCACCGAGGGTCTGGCGTCGACGCTCGGCTTCGGCCGGGCGACCTCG
>JAKRSE010000459.1 GCA_022402505.1 Fimbriimonadaceae bacterium
CGTTCCGGGGCTCGGGCGAGAGGCCGTCCGAGCTGACCTGGAGACCGATGCCGAGCAGCGTGAAGGTCAGGACGCCCATGCCCAGGTAGGCGAAGCTGGATTCGATGAACCCGTGGGCGCCGATCGCGACCACGGAAGCCACGATCCCCGCGCGGAGCAGATTCTGTTCGTCGGTCATGGCCCGGGCCCCTGTGAAGGCGCATTTGAACCAGGCCCCGGCGAGGATCAGCAGCGAGATCAGAGCGGCCAAGCCTCCTTCGACGGCGGTCTGGAGCCAGTTCTGGTGGGCCGTGACCGTCTGGGTCACGAGCCCGGGCTTGGCGCTGATGAATCGGAAGCTGCCGGGCCCCCAGCCCCAGGGCTGCTCGGCGATGAGGCGGACGGAGGTCTGCCAGAGGAGCAGGCGGAATCCGCCGGACTGCTCGGCCTCGCCGGTCGCGCCGACGATCCGGTTGAGTCCCGGGCCGGCGGCGGCGTTCGAGTCCACGGGCGCGAACTGGGTGAAGCCGAAGAGTCCGCCGCCCAGGGCGAGAAGCGCCGCCCACGCGCCCCAGGTCGGGAGCTTGGGCCGGAGCCAGATTGCCGCCACGACGGCGAAGGCGACCAGGCCGATCACTCCGGCCAGAAGTCCGCCTTTGCTCTGGGTCAGAAGCAGGCCGCACAGGCACATCGGCCCGGCGATGAGGCCGACGATCCGGGCCGACCGACGGTCGCTGACCGACAGGGCCAGGGCGGCAGGGAGGCAGGCGAGGTAGAGCCCGGCGACCGCGTTCGGGTTGCTCCACCCGGCGAAGATCCGGTAGGTGGGCTCGACGCTGCGGATGGACAGGTACTCAAACAGACCTCTCAGGCCGACGATCCCGGCTCCTGCCACCGCCGCGCCGACGATGATCCAGGGCCCCGACTTGCGCCCGGCGGCAAGGCCGGCCAGCAGCAGACAGCCGGCGCAGAGAATCAGGTTCAGCAGCTCATCCACTCCGGCGGCCCGGTAGCGGCCGGCCATCATGGAGAAGGCGGGGAAGGCGACGGTGCCGATGAGGGCCAGCTGGATGATCGGCCGCGGCGTGGAAAGGGCCCGATCGCGGTAGATCATCCAGGCGATGCCGCCGAACACGAGCAGGCCGAGCAGGGCGCGATGGGTTCGGATGAGGGCGGCGTCGCCGAGGAAGATTCCCAACGGCCCGCCTCCCGAGAAGGATTCGAGCAGGGGCTGACCGCCTCCGATGACCGCCAGGAAGACGGCCAGGGCGAGGACCAAGACCTCGGGGCGGCTCCGGTTCATCGAGCCATCCTCCGGCGGAGGTCATCCACCCGGTTCTTGGCGAGAAAGAGCCCGGCGCGGACGGCGAGTCCGCCGGCGGCAAAGGCGGTGAGAAAGGGCCGCGCCGCCAGGGGAGCCTTCCGGATCACGTGTTTCTGGTAGTAGCGATACATCGAAAGGTGGTGGCGGTGGATCATCCGGTTCGGGGCCTTGTCGCTGCTTCGGCCGATGGCGTGGGTGATGACCGCATCATGGACATAGACCACCTTCCAGCCCTCATCCCAGGTTCGGCGGCAGTAGTCGATGTCTTCGCAATACATGAAGAATTCGGGATCGAGGCCTCCCAGGCGGTCGTAGACTTCCTCCCGGAGAAAGAGGGCCGCGCCGCTGACCCAGTCCACCTCGATGGTCGATTCATGGTCGAACGACTTCATCAGGTAGTCGCTGCTGAGCGAGTCGTTCGGGAAGAGGCGGCCGAGGAGGGTGTTGCGGAAGGCGGCAGCCCAGGGTTGAGGGAATCGGCGGCAGGAGTACTGGAGCGAGCCGTCGGTGTTCAGCAGCTTCGGCCCGATCACGCCCCATTCCGGATGCACGCTCATGGCCTCCATCAGCCTCCGGATGGCTCCCGGATGAACGATGGTGTCGGAGTTCAGGAGGGCGGCGTGCCGACCATTGCGGACCTTGAGGGCGTGGTTGTGTCCCCCGGTAAATCCGAGGTTGCGCGACATGCGTTCGAGGCGGAACTCGGGAAACTCGCGCTCGACCATGTCCGGAGAGCCGTCCTCGCTGTTGTTGTCGACCACGATCACCTCGAACGACCCTTCCTCGCGGGACTGTCGCAGGGATGCCAGGCAGGCTCGAAGGTCATTGATCGTGTTCCAGCTGCAGATGGTGATGCTCAGGTCGAAATCCGGCATGAAAGCCCTTGGCGCGCACCAGCGCCGCTGTAGAGGATAGAACAGCCATGAGGGGCAAAAGGAGCCGGGTGGGGCCCCGTTCGTGCTTTCGAAGGTAGCGGACCAGGCTGCGGTGGCTCTCCCAGATCATCGCCGGGCGGACCTGGCGGGTGCTGCTGCCGTGGTGGTGAAGGCAGACGGCCTCGGCGATGAGCCCGCAGGGGTGGCCGGCGTCGTGGAGCCGTTTGAGCAGGTCGACTTCGTTGAAGAAGATCGGGAAGGCTTCGTCGAACGGGCGTTTCGGGCTGCCGACGGCCTCCAAGGCGGTGCGGCGGAAGAGGAGGAAGGTGCCCATCGGCTGAGGAGCGGGCCCGGTCTCCTCGTGGTTGAAGCGGGGCAGGCTCCAGGAGGCCCACACGGAGTCGGGGCGGAGCCGGTCGATGCGCAGCGCCTCGCCCAGGACGCCCCAGACGGTGGGGAAGCCCCGAACCTGGCGCTGGGTCCGACCGTCGGGCCAGAGCAGCCGGATCCCGACGATTCCCCATTCGGGATGGGCCCGCAGCCCGTCGATGGCCCGCTGCAGGGAATCGTCGATGAACTCGGTGTCGGGATTCAGGGTGAGGAGGAGGTCGCCTTGGGCGGCGGAGAAGGCGAGGTTGTTTCCCGCGGCATAGCCCAGGTTTCCGCCCGACCGGATGAGCCGGACTTCCGGGTGGTCGGTCTCCACCATCTCGGCGGACCCGTCGCCGGAATCGTTGTCCACCACGATGGTTTCGAAGGGCTCCTGCGGGGGGTGCCGACGGATGGAATCGAGGCAGCAGACCAGTTTGTCCTTCGTTCTCCAGTTGACGATCAGGATGCTGAGCATGGGCCTGCGGACCGCTCGGGAGGGTACCTGGTGGGACGGAGGTCGCAGCCGCTCGGGTTCAACCGCCTCGGTTCTGTGCCGATTCTTTGCAGTTTCTTATCTTTTTCGCCGACATCTGGTATTGTCTCCGAAGAGACGGGCAGCGCTGTTCCCGTCAACTGGCCCCATGGATTCGGGGAGCACCTCCACGGAAGAGGGTGCCAGGAGACACAGATACTCATGCTGATTTCGAGCGCAGTCCTTGCGACGTTCCTTTTGAACGATCCAGGCTTCCGACCCCAGTCGGTTCACGTTTTGGCGTCTGAAGAGACGCTCCTTTCGCTGGCCGCCGAATACGGTGTCTCGCCGGACCGTGTGGTCTGGGCGAATCCTCAGCTGGCGTCTCGGGTTCCTTCGGTCGGCGAGCGGCTGATCATTCCGGCCCGCGTGCTGCAGGTTCAGCCGGCTCCGATGGTTCTGGCTCAGGCCCGATCGACCCGCGACTATCGGGTGGTTTCCGGAGATACGGATGTGTCCCTGGCAGCGAAGTTTGGAGTCTCATCGGCCGAGATCCGACGCCTGAACCCGGGAGTCGATTGGACCAGGCTGAAGATCGGCCAGGTTCTCAAGGTACCCGGCACGGGTTCCAGCCGACCCTCGGCTTCGACCTACAAGGTCGTGGCGGGCGACACGGGTGAGAAGATCGCCCAGAAGACCGGAGTCTCGCTTGCCCGACTGAAGCAGCTGAACCCCGGGCTCGACTTCACCCGGCTGCAGATCGGCCAGAGCCTGCGTCTTTCCGCTCCGGCTCCGGCAGTCCGCCCGGCGGCAGCTTCCACCGGGCGCGGACAAGTCAAGTTCATTCGATCGGAGGTCAATCTTCGGGCCGGGGGTTCGACCGCCCGGCCGGTGGTCGCCCAGGTGAAGAGCGGCGCCGTGGCCACCGTTCTCGATCAGGTGCAGAACTGGTTCAAGGTCCGTCTTTCGGATGGCCGAGTCGGCTGGGTTCGGAACGACATGGTTCAGCGGGTGGGCGCATCGCCGACCCGAACCGCCGCCCGTCCCCCCGCTTCGACTCCCGCACCGGCGGCTCGTCCTGCGACCGTCTCGGCTCCTTCCGGCTTGGCGGTGGGCTCGCGGATCGTGCTCAAATCGGACTCAGTGAACATGCGCTCCGGGCCGGGAACCGAGAACCGATCCCTGCGCACCCTGCCTCGGGGCACGACCGGCACGGTCACTGTCGTTTCCGGGCAGTGGGTCA
>JAKRSE010000460.1 GCA_022402505.1 Fimbriimonadaceae bacterium
CAGGTACTGGGCGCCGTGCCGTTGGATGACCGCCGCCATCGGGGGGATGCCCGGCTCCGAGAACAGCGGAATGTGGGCCCGTTCGTCGCGGCCGATCAGGGTCTGGGCTGCGTCCACGGGCCACTCCCGGCCCTCGTTTCGGCCCAGCATCAGCCGCACCCAGGCCTGGCGGCTCAGCCGCTCGAAGAGGGCGGTGAAGAGGCCGATTCCGAAGCCCAAGAGCCCTGCCATCAGGCCTCGCGAGACGACACCGACCTCGTTGGAGGTCTGGACGGCCATGAGGGTCGGAGCCACGGCTGCGCCCAGCGGGTCGAAGAGGAGCCCCGCGATTCCGCCGCCGACCACTCCGCCGACCAGGCCGGAAACCGTCCCGCGGACCGATCGGAGGGCCGCGCCGACTCCCGCTCCCAGGCCCGCCCCCCAGCAGACGCCGACCAGAGTCCGGGCGATCATCGTGCTCAGGTTCAAGGTCGTCGCCGTGGTCCAAGAGGGGCCGAAGAAGGCCTGAGCCAGTCCGCCGCCGATCTGGAGCCCGAGCGAGCCCGCCAGAGTCCCGATGAGCAGACTGATGCCGATGGAGAGGGCGACATTGGTTCGACCGCCCTGCTGGAGGCCCTGCACCAGGCCCGCCGTGCCCGCGATCAGGGCCGAGACCAGCAGGGCGAAGATCAATTCCGCCCGGGTCCAAGCGGGGTCGGCCGGATTGCCTGGGAAGGCGGCGATCGTCAGAACCCAGCCGACGACGCCCGCCGCAAAGCAGAGGATCGCCTTCCCGACGATGCGGCCCACGAGGTCAGCCCCCCACCCGCCAGGAGAGGCTTCCCAGCGTCAGCAGGTCGCCGGGCTGCAGAACGGTTTCGGCGTCGATGCGGCGGCCGTTCACCCAGGTGCCGTTTGTCGATCCGAGGTCGGAGACGGTGATCCTCCCCGATTCCACCCGCAGCTCGGCGTGGCGTCGGGAGATTCCCTCTCCGGAGACCGTCCAATCGGCGTCATCGCCTCGCCCCAGAACCAGACTCCCAGGAGAAAGTTCCCGGCGCGAACCGTCGGACGCGATCAAGGCCGGTCCTGCCGGGGCGGAAACGGGCGCTGCCATCGGCGCTCCGATCGGGGTGGGGGCGGCGTCGTCCAGGACGATCTGCTTGATCGGTTCCGGCTTGGCGACGGTCGGCGCGGCCGGGGGATCGCCGGGGTTGTCGTCCGGGTTCAAGCCCGCCTGCTTCATCAGGTCCTTCACCTGATCCGGGCTCTTCTTGAAGTAGGCATAGAGGCCGTAGCCGATGCCGGCGAGCACCGCCAGACCGAGCAGGAAGCCGAGGAGATTGCCCCAGATCGACCGTTCCTGCGGGGCGCCGGGCCGACCGGGGACGGGCGTTTCGCCGTCGGCGGGTGGTGTGGCCGAAGCGGATTCGGCCGGCGGAGCCTCCGGGGTCACCGTGTCCACTTTGTCTTGGAGATCGAAGGAGACGCGGGCCTCCTCGCCGGGCGTCAGGCTGATCTTGACCGGGGAGGCCGTCTTGGTTTCGCCCCCAAAGGGGTAGCTGACCGAGACGGTCGCCTCGCCCTTCGCAAGGTTCCGGAAGACGATCGTGCCCTGATCGGACGGGCTGATGAGAGCCGTGCGTCGGTCGGGGCCGACCTTGACCTCCACGGATGCCGACGCGACAGGTTTGAGGTCATGGATCACCTTGACCGTGAGTTCGGCGACCCGGTTGAATGAGCCGGCCGTCGGCTTCCACGAGCCCGTCTTCAACGCCTCGTCCACGGGGATCTCGGCGGCGCGGTTCGACTCTCGGTCGGCGACGCCCAGGATCAGGCCCGGCCGAACCGTCACCTCCGCCTCGGAGCCGGTGGCGTCCAGCGGGTCCTGAAGCCTTCCCGGATCACCGGGCTCCCGGAGCCAGAACGTCCAGCTGCCGTCGGAGGGAAGCTGAACGGGCAGCTTTCTTCCCCCATCCTGCGCCCAGGCCGAGGCGGCCAGAAGCGAGACGATCGCCAGGATCAGGCAAGTGAGGAATCTGTGCACGCCGACATGATTTTAGCCCGGGCCTGAGGAATCCTGCGGCAGACATCGCGGGCGGTGAAGCCGACCTCGCCGATTTCCGCCTCGCAGAGGTCGCCGGCTACGCCGTGCCAGTACATCGCGGCTCCGCCGGCGTAGTAGCTCCCCAGATCCTGGCCGAGGAGGGCGGCGGCCATCCCGCCGAGCACATCTCCCATGCCCGCCGAGGCCATCCCGGGGTTGCCGGTCGGATTGACCAGAAGCGGGTCGCAGGGGCCGGCCGCCACGCTGTAGGCGCCCTTCAGAACCACGGACCGCCGGTGCTTCATGGCGCAGGCCTGAGCCGTGTGGAAGCGGTCGGCCTGAACTTCGGCGGTGGTCGTCGCCATCAGCCGGCTCATTTCGCCCGGATGCGGCGTCAGCAGACAGTCGCCTGGCGGCAGGCTGACCCCTCGGGCCACGGCATTCAGCGCGTCGGCATCGATCACCGACGGAATCTCCCAGCTGCGCCACAGTCGGTCCAAGAGGTCCTGGACCGGAGCCTCATGGGTCAGACCCGGGCCGAAGAGGGCAGCGGTCGCTCGGCCGCCGGCACGAAGGATGGCTTCCGCGCCGGCCGGAATCAGCACCCCTTCTTCCGACGGGAGGGGCAGCAGAAGGGCCTCCGGAACTCGGACGGCGATCGCGTCGCAGACCTCCGGGACGGCGGCAACGGTGACCACTCCGGCCCCGGCTCGGTAGGCCGACTTGGCGGCGAGGACGGCCGCGCCGCGCATCGTCCGGCTGCCGGCGACGATGAGGACGTGGCCGTTGTTGCCCTTGTGGGTGCTCCGGAGCCGCTCGGGGAGGATCGCGCCGACCCAGTGCGAGTCCAGCAGATAGGCCTCGGTCGGGGTGTGGGTCAGCTCGCGGGGGTAGCCGATGTCGGCGACCTCCCAGCGGCCGCAATGCTCCATCCCGATCCCCTGGAAGAGGCAGGGCTTCGGCGTGCCCAGGGTCACGGTCTTGAGGGCCCAGACCGATTCGCCGAGCTCGGTGCCCGTGTCGGTCTCGATGCCGCTCGGCACGTCGATCGAAAGGACGGGTACGCCCGACCGGTTGACCGCATGAATCGCCTCCCGGACCGCTTCGCGGACCTCGCCCTTCGCCCCCGTTCCCAGGATGCCGTCGACGATGAGATCGCTCCGGCGCAGGCCTTCCAGCCGACGATGCCATCGGCCGTCGTCGCAGAACACGGGCTGGACGCCCAGAGCGCGAGCCTGGAGCATTTGGTGACGACAGTCCGGCTGCAGCTCACGCTCCGTCGCCGCCACCAGGCACTCGACCTCCAGCCCGTGACGATGGGCCAAACGGGCGAGAACGAAGGCGTCGCCGCCGTTGTTGCCTTTGCCGCAGACGACCCCGACCCGGCCGCTTTCAGGCAGCATTCGGCGCAGGGCTTCATAGACCGCAAGCCCCGCGCGCTCCATGAGCACAAGGGCGGGCAGACCGAATTCTTCGGTGCTGCGGCGGTCGATCTCCCGGCTGCGGGCAACGTCGGCAATCCACATGGAGTTTTGGGGCTCGGCGGATGCTACGAGGCCCGAACCCGCTAGAGCGGCAGGCCGTCGTCGATTCGGGAGAAGTAGATCACCGTGACCGTGGTGTTCGGCGTGATGAAGTCGTCATAGACCCGGGACAGAAAGGCGATCACGTCGTCCTGGGTGCGCAACTCCGGGTTCTCCCGCTCGATGTCCCGGGGAGTCAGCTCGCTGATCTTCTTCACATCCACCCGGTCCAGAATCGCGTCGAAGAGCTTGGTCCGGCGAGCGAACCGCTGGCCGATGGTCACCCAGACGACCATTCCGTCCTGATACTTGAACGACTTGTCTCCGAGTCGGATGGTCGCAGACTTGCGTCCTCTGCGAAGCAGATCCTCGTAGAGGTCAGAATAGAAGTTCAGGGCGAACATGACGGTGCGCCCGTCATTCTATCCCCTCGCCGCCGATTTCCGTCCGACGCCATGCCCGACCTGATCCTCGTCCTGCTCATCCCGGTCGGGCTCTATCTCATGGTGAACGTCCTGGCGGCCCTGCTCTGCCTCCGCCCGCCCCGGGTGCCGCTGTACCTCACCCCGGACCAGATGGGCATCCCCGGCCGGAGGATCGAGCTGGATTCCGATGGAGTCCGGCTCGCCGCAACCTGGACCTCGCCCGAGGGGCCGGTAGGCGTCCTCGTCTGTCTCCACGGGTTCGTCATGAACCGGGCGGAGTGGA